>NZ_JBHVFF010000330.1:0-8673 GCF_042801895.1 Streptomyces sp. NPDC057543
ACGGCAGCCACTTGTCAGCCACACCCAGCTCCCCTGGGTGCCCTCACCCTACGAACGGGAGGACCAACCCGGGCAAGAAGGTAGAGCCACTTGTCCCCGAGCCGCGGGCGCCGGCGTCGCAGGCCGCCTGCGTAGGCCTGGCCGAACTTCAGGCACCAGCGCCGCACGGTCTCGTAGGAGACGATGACGCCGCGCTCGAGCATCAGCTCCTCGGTTCGGGTGCACGACGTGACCTTCCCGGACGGGGAGTTCGGGGAGGTGCTGGTCCGCTCCGGCGAGGGCCGAAGGGTCCCTCTCACGCCGGAAATCGTGGGCGTGCTGAGGCGCTGGATCGACCGCGCGGACTTGAAGGCTGGAGATCTGTTGTTCCCCGGTGAGCGGGGTGGGCCGTTGCAGTCCTGCGAGTACAGGAGGGTGTGGAGGCAGGCTCGCCAGGCGGTGTTGAGTCCGGACGAGGTCCAAGCGGGCGCGGGGGAGCAGGTCTCCAGCCTGCGTGATTCCTCTCTGGACGCCTGGCTCAAGGCGGGCTTTCCTGTGTGGGGCGTTGCCGAGTGGGCTGGTGTGAGCGCGAGTTGGATTGCGCTGCGGTACCCGCACCGCTTCCGGCTGGAAGACGTCGAGATCGACTGGGACCACCTGGAAGAGATCCTGCGCCTTCCGGACATTCCCGAGCGGTAGTTTCCCGTCCCGCGCTCCGACTCACGATCCGAGCGCGAGACCACCCGCCGAACACATCCCGAACGTCGGCGGTCCACGCCTCACGCGGCCGTGTCACATGGCTCAGCCCCACAGCGATCTGGTCCCACTGCCCTGACAGGGCCGGTTGACCTGCGCCGTGGACCGCCGACAGCCGGGCTGAACCAATTCACCTGCTTGGCCTTTCCCTATCCGCTTCCGAGGACTCGCGCATGCCTGCCCATCTGCTGTCCATCCCCGCTGTCGCCGCCGCCCTGGACGTCGACCGCCGCACCGTCTACCGCTTCATCGCCGCCGGAGACCTCCCCGTCGTCGACCTGCGCACCGGGACGGGACGATCCCGCGTCCGTGTCCCTGCTGCCGGGCTGGAGGAGTTCATCGCCAGGAGGCTGATTGTTTCCCCGCGCCCCCGTCGGTGATCTCTCGCCCCCAGTCCAGCCCTCACCGCTTCCGAACAAAGGAGTAGTACCGCGTACCTACGCAAATTGAAGTCCGGCAAGTGGCAGGCGACGGTTCGTAACCGGGCCGGAGACCGGTTCAGCGAGTCCTTCCCCCTCAAGGCCCAGGCGCGGGCCTGGGGTATCGAGCTGGAGACCCAGTTCGCCCGCGGAGGCATGCGCGACCCGCGGGCCGGCGAGATCGCGTTCCGGGAGTGGCGCGACCGGTGGTGGAACGCCCGTATCGTCGAACCCCACACCCTGCGGGGCGACGCGTCCAGCATCAAGAACCACGTCATGCCCTACTGGGCGGACTGGGAGATGCGGGCCATCACCCGAATGGACGTCCAGAGTTGGATCCGCTCCTTGGTCGAGAAGGGCGCAGGTCCTGCCGCGATCAAGCGAGCCTACAACCTGACGTCGTCCATCATGCGCGCGGCGGTCGACGGCGACGTGATCGCGGTGAGCCCCTGCCGCAGCATCGACCTGCCGCCCATCGCGGTCAAACCACCCCAGTGGTTCACGCCCGACCAGGCGCAGAGCATCCTCGACGGACTCGCCCCCGCCTGGCGGACGATGTGCCTGCTCGGCTTCTACACCGGACTGCGCTGGGGAGAGCTCTCCGGTCTGCACCGCCACCGCATCGACACACGCCGCTCGCGCCTGTTCGTGGTGGAGGTCAATACCAAGAGCGGCATCAAGGAGTACCCCAAGAGTTCCAAGAGCCGCCGGGAGGTCCCGCTCCCGACCCACGTCCTGGAGGCCCTCGAACGTGACATCCACCGGCTCGACCGCGACGCAGTGGTTTTCACGACCATCACCAAGGGCCGCTCCGGGCACCTCCTCGACGACGGGAACTGGCGTCGGCAGACCTGGTGGCCTGCCGTTGAGGCCGCCTACCACTTCGGCGACGACGGCGAGTTGCAGCTCGTCCCGCACTACCCGCCGCACTCCATGCGCCACACCTGCGCCTCGTGGCTGGTCCAGAAGGGAGTCTCGCTCTACGAGGTCCAGCACCTCCTCGGCCATGAGAGCTTCCAGACCACCCAGCGCTACGCCCACCTCCAGCCGGACGCCCACAAGGCCGTCCTCGGCGCATGGGAACGCATGGAAACCCCGCTCACCATCGTCGCATGAACGTTCCTTCGCCCTGTTCTCCACGGACAGGGCGAAGTCGTTTCCCGGTTGGACAGAGCCGGGTCACGTTCGCGGGTCGGTTGGCCGGTCGTCGGGAAGCGTCCAGCGGCCGTCGGCGTCGAACGGCCACGGGTAGGCGTAGGCATCGACCTTCGCCAGCTCACACAGCACCTCTCGCCCGGCCGGCGGATCCACAGGAGTGCGCAAGGTTTCCCGTAGGGGGTCGAGTTGCACCGCGTACGCCTCAGCCCATTCCAGCCAGCCCGCCTCGTCCGCCGCAACCGTTGCGTCGCCGGCTCGGGCGCGGGCTGCCTCGCAGAAGGCGCGGATCTCGTCGGCCTGCCGCCAGGCCCGAATCTGTTCGATGAGAACCGTCGCCCGGTGCTGCTCGATCTGCTGCTCGCGAGCCCGCGCGACGGCCGCGTACCAGCGGCGCCGCTGTTCGGCCTCACGCAGCTCCTTCTCCTGCTCCCGGCGGTCGGCTTCTGCCGCAATGCGTTCGAGATCCTGCAGCAGATGTCCCAGCCGCGACTCCAGTGTCCACCGGGCACCGTTGCTGTAGGAGTACGAGTGCTGGTACCAGCTCCCGGTGGGCGCGCCGAGAGCGAGGCGGCCGTTGAACTCCTCGTCGTATTTGGGCAGGCGCGTCCAGGGGTTGCGCTCCTGCTGACGGAGCTCCTGCGGGGTCGGCTCGTGCGGGACCTTGGTCGTACGTTCCGTGAGAGCGAGGGGAAAGGCCCGGCACCGGATCATGATCGCGACCGTGTGTACGGCTTCACCGCCTTTCAGGTCGCTCTGGGCCTCGACCACGTAGCCGCGGCCTTCCGCTTCCGTCAACAGTGCGTGCATGATCCGCAGGGCCCGGTCGGCGAGTGGACGCGACAGGTACAGCGGGATGACTCCTGGCTTGCCCCGGGTGTCGACCACCCTCTGGGATCGGCCCAGAGCCTTGCGCGTCGCACGAACGAGACGATGAGGGCGATCGAGGGTGTCCGGCACGTCGACGGCCGGCACGGGAGGAGGCTGGGCTGCTTTCTCAGCCTCCTCGTCAATCAGCGTGAAGACACAGTCGCCGCGCTGTCGGCCGTTCCATCTCAGCTTGTGCCCTGTGGGGACGTGCCCATGGTGGAGCGCGTCGTAGTACGCCGCCCTCCATCGACCCCGGGTTTGCGCGGCAGGATCGGGAACCGTGATCTTCCCCGAGACCGACTGCAAACGGGAGATTAGCTCGGCTCCGTCGGCCAGAGCCCGCGCAGCCTGGGAAGCATCTCCCTTCAGCCGCTCCTTCTCAGCCTGGACCTGTCGGGGATGCTTGCCGTGCTTGAGGCAGTAACGGCCGTCCGCAGTGACTACGGCGACGTGTCCGCTCCCGCGCCAGATCCGCTTGATTAGGTCCCGTTGTTCCAAGGCCCAGGACGTCTGGGTCCGGGCAGGTGGGATGGGCATCGCACTGGAAGCTGCCGCGATCTTGCGGAGCAAGTCGACTTGGGGCTCCGTCAACGTGTACTTCACCGCGTCGGCTCCTCGACGGTTCGTGGACGGGAAAGCCAACCTAGGGGCGCTACGGCCGCCTGGCGTGCAGTGGTCATCCATACGGGTGCATCAGGCTGTAAACGACTGCGGCCGTTATGGCGGCGATGCAGGCACTCGCGGCGATCTTCCCCTGTGTCGCCAATTCACCGCCGTGACGCTCATTTGACGCTCCGAGCCCCGTACGTTTCCTTGGCCGGGTAGCGAAACGATGCCTGACCTGCTGTTTCGTGTACAGCCGTCCAGGCCGACACCTTTCCGATGACCCACCACGTGGAGTGTGTCGCGATCCTTGAACCTGCGGCAAAGGGTGCCTGGCCTGCGGGTTCGGATGGGTGTGCGTTACGGGCGATATCTTGACGCTGAAATGACGCTCTACGAGGCGTCTTGACGCCCGTCCTGACGGATCGTCAGTCGTTTCGAGTCGCTGGTCAAACCCTCTGTTGACTAAAGGTTGTCCCGTAACGGTGGGGCGCAAGTGAGATGATCTCTGATGCGGTCAGTGTGCTCGCGGCCACTGACTACGCCCGCGGCGGCCCAGTAACGCCCGTCGGGACCTGCCCCGGGCGGGCGGCGACCACCGGCGGGTGCTGGCGGTGGTGAGATTCCCGGCAGGAAACGGCTGACCCCGGGCGCTCGCCGAAGGCCAGGCCGACGCCGGGGAACCGAAAAGGTTGGTGTGCGGGGCCGACGGAACCGGGTAACGTCTTTGTCATGTTCTTCCCGACGCCGATTTACGAGTGAGAGCGTGATGGGCCCCTGCTGACGTCCTTCGGCGTCGCCGTCCGTCCCTCACCGATGGATCCGTAGATCACTTCACATCATTACCGGGAGAACCCGTGACCGTGAGCAAGAACATCAACAACCCCGTGGGCATGGGCGGCGGCCAGCGCAAGAGGCTGTCCCGCGCCGAACGGCAGAACAACGGTCCGCACCGCAACCTCGACCGCCAGGGTGCAGCCGACCAGAAGGCGGAGCTGGTGCGCAAGATGCGCGAGAAGGCAGGCGCAGCTGAGGGCGCCGGGCAGTCGGGCGACGACACCGCACAGAGCTGACACACCGCCGCCGCAGGGCGGCACCGCGCGGGGCAGGGCCCGGACCGCGACGCGCGATCCGGGCCCTGCTGCCGTACCGGGCGTGGCCGGTCCCGCTCAGCTCTCGGCCGACCACCCGCGTCTCAGCTGACCACCCGGGGCAGCCGCAGATTCGGCAGCCCCGTCACTGCCACCATCCCGAGCTGCACCAGCAGCTCAGTGCGTTCCCCGTGCCCAGCCCGGGCGACACCGCATCGAGCGACGCGACATCCATGGCCGCGTCCGTGGTCGCCAATCGGCGTACCAGCGCGCTCGACCTCTTCGCCTTGTGAGCGAAGCAGATCTCCCCCTCCAGGTGGTGGCGGCGGTACACGGACCGGAACCGTGAGACATGTTTGCGATCCGGTCCGGAACCACCACGTTGAGGGGCGAGCCCAGCCCGTCCACGAGTTTGTGCAGGAACCGGGATGAGGCCGGCAAGGACGTGAGTGGTGGTTCGAGCTTCGGGTCCAGGAACAAGGGGACAGCCAACAGCGGCACTCGCCTGTCAGTAGGGCAGCGGCAGCTCGACCGCTGGGGGCACTGGTTGGCGCCGCTGCAGGTGTTGGGTCAGCTCATCGAGATGATTGTCATATCCATAATCTCCAGACTGAGCGGCCTCTATGCCTGCGTCATGCACGAACGTGAACAGCGACAAGCGCCGGTGCGGGGAGTCCGCGCCGATGCCTGTCACGTCCGCGAATGTCACTCGATCGGTCGATGTCACGGGCCCCCGGCGGTAGTGGTTGATCAGTGATCGTCCCAATGCCCGTCGTGCGAGGCGTGCCGATGGCCGTCATGGACGTAGTCGACGTGGTCCTCGTGCGGCACGGCGACATGACCGCAGTCCAGTCCGTGCTGGTGCTCGTGCCCTTCGTGCACCGAGTGCGCCGGATTCACGCACTCGTCCACATGGTCCTCGTGGACGCGATGCAGGTGGCTGTCGTGCGCGTAGTCGACGTGGTCGTTGTGCGGGATCGCCACGTGGCCGCATCCCGGGGCGTGCTGGTGCGCGTGCGCGGGGTGGGGGTGGTGCGCCGTGGTCGCGGACATCTCGCTGACTCCTTCGTGGGTTCGCTGCCTGAGAGACGCCGGAGTGGCCTGCCGGGGAAGAAGTGGCAGACATATCTGGCATATCCCGCAGAGTAAGCCTGTCCCGGCACGGACGCCCCTGGGCGCGCTGCCGGCGCTGCGGCGTGCTGCCGGGGACTTCGAACGTCACCCCGCGCCGTGTCGTGACGGCTGCACCGGGCCGCGGATCACATGCTGGAGCAGGAGTACGGCAGCAGTGCCATCTCGCGTGCGTTCTTGATAGCTGCGGCGACCTGTCGCTGCTGCTGGGCGCTGATACGGGTGACCCTGCGGCTGCGGATCTTGCCCCGGTCGGAGATGAACTTCCGCAGCAGATCGGTGTCCTTGTAGTCGATGTAGGTGATCTTCGCCGCGTCGAGCGGGTTCGGTCGGTTCTTGGCGGGCTTACGGGGTTGCTGGCGTCGCGCCATGGGTCTTCCTTACGGGGGTGGGTGCTCGGGTGTGTGAGGCGGTCAGTGGACCGGGTCGAGAAGCGCGTCGAATGCGGCCGGCAGGTTCTTCCATCCCGCGCGGCCTGCTTCGTACTCGTCGTCGGTCAGCAGGCAGGAATCGAGCAGAGCGGTCAGTCCGTCCCGGTCGAGGCCGGGAGAGATGAAGACCAGGTGCTGGCAGCAGTCGCCGTGCTCGGGGTGCCAGTCCAGTGCGGCGGCCGCTCGCCGGACCGGCGGAACCATGTCCCAGGCGGCGTCCGGCAGGGACGCGAGCCAGGGGCCGTTGTCCTCGACGCAGAGCGCACCGCCCGCCGCGTCCCAGGACAGGAGAGTGTCGGGACGGTCGGCGAGCCAGAACCGCCCTCGGCTGCGGGCCGCCGCGCAGCTCAGGTCCTCCAGCGCGTCGTACAGGCGCTCGGGATGGAACGGGCGGCGCCTGCGCCACACGAGAGTGCTGACGCCGGCCTCCTCGGCCTCCTGGGGCAGCAGGGCACAGGCCGGATGCTGGCCGGCACCGGCCGCTTCCACGTCGAACCCGGCGAGAGCCAGCTTCACCAACTCCTGGGAACCGGCCGCTGCCCGCGGTGCCGTCGGGTGCAGCTGACCGATCAGCACGCGATCCTCCTCGTCCGCCCGGTCGTTGTCCACGAGGGCGACAGCCGACGCGTACTCCAACTGCCGGGCCCAGGTGTCTCCGACGGTCCGCTGATCGGTGGCCGCTGCTGCCAGACCCGCCTCGGCGAGGTTGTCACCGTTGACGAGGTAGGGCAGCACGAGGGCGGGATCGACGGCGGTGATCACACCGGTCACCTCGACCAGGCCCTCACCGTGTGCGGCGATGACCTCGGCGATCGCCTTGGGCTCGACGGAGTCCCAGAGCTCGATGACGGCCATCCTGGTCACTGCGTCGGCCGCCAGGCGCTCCAGCTCCGGCATCAGGTCCTCGCGCAGGGCGCAGCAGGCGCAGCCGTTCACCAGGGGGGCCTCGCCGCTGGAGAGCATCCCGGAGGTGTCGCGTACGGTCCGGTGCACCGTGCCCTTCTCCGCTGTCGCCAGGTCGTGGTGCAGTGCGACGCTGTGAGGCACCTCCCTCAACAGCCCCTCCACGACTACGTGGCGTGCATCCGAGTGCAGCCCGTTGACGATGACGACAGGGAGCGTGTGCTTGTTCTCCATCACCGGCCCTCACGGCGGCCGTAGCGCCGCTCGAAGCGTTCGACGCGTCCCGCGGTGTCCAGGACGCGGGCGGTCCCCGTGTAGAAGGGGTGGCTCGCCGAGGAGATCTCCACGTCGACGACCGGATAGGTGTTGCCGTCCTCCCACTCGACGGTCCGGTCGCTGGTCAAGGTGGAGCGGGTCAGGAAGGCGAAGTCGGCGGCCTTGTCGCGGAAGACGACGGGGCGGTAGGCGGGGTGGATTCCGGGCTTCATGGCGGTGTCCTAGGGGTTGGGGTGTCGAGCGGGGGAGTTGCGGCGTCAGCGCTCTTCGCGGAAGTCGACGTGGCGGCGGACGAGCGGGTCGAACTTCCGCAGCACCAGTCGGTCGGGGTTGTTCCTTCGGTTCTTGCGGGTGACGTAGGTGTAGCCCGTTCCCGCGGTGGAGCGGAGCTTGATGATCGGGCGTAGTTCGTTGCGAGCCATACCGCTACTATATGGCAATGGTTTCCATGTTCAATATGGGGCCGGTTCAATGAGAGGCAGGTAACTCCGTGTCCGCCCACTGCCAACTGACCGGCGCACAGCCGGGCTTCGGCAACAACATCTCCCACTCGCACCGGCGCACGTCGCGCCGGTTCGACCCGAACATCCAGCGCAAGCGCTACTGGCTGCCCAGTGAGGGACGGCATGTACGGCTGGTGCTGAGCGCCAAGGCGATCAAGGCGATCGACACCATCGGCATCGAGGCAGCGGTCGCTCGCATCCGGGCGCGGGGAGTGAAGGTCTGATGGCCAAGAAGAGCAAGATCGCGCAGAACGAGAAGCGCAAGGTGACCGTCGAGCGGTACGCCGCACGGCGTGCGGAGTTGCAGGAGATCATCCGTCGGCCCGGCATCACGGAGGCCGAGCGGGTCGCCGCGGTCGAGGAACTGCGCCGCCAGCCGCGCAACGCCAGCGCGACCCGGGTGCGCAACCGGGACAGCGTGGACGGCCGTCCCCGCGGTCACCTGCGGAAGTTCGGGCTGTCCCGGGTCAGGATGCGCGAACAGGCGCATGCCGGATTCCTTCCCGGAGTGACCAAGTCCTCCTGGTGACACCTCGGCATCGATGACGGGTGGTGG
>NZ_JBHVFF010000331.1:0-8651 GCF_042801895.1 Streptomyces sp. NPDC057543
CCCCGTCACCGGGCGCGGGGCAGGCGGCACCGTCAACCACCGCCCCGGCGGGCGAGGCCTCGCCTCGCTCGTACGGATGGTGTGCACGGCGCCAGCGAACCCGACCGGGCGATGGCCGCGTCAGATTCGGCATGAAGATCGACACGCAGCACATCGACGAGCCTGGCCTTGTGGTTCTCGACATCACTGCCGCCAACGAGGAAACCGCCCACGCCGTGATGGCCGAGCTGAAACAGCGGTGGGTGGCTTCATTCACGTCTGGCGGCTCTGGCTCAACTTTTGTGGTGGCAGAACCGGGTGTGAGCGTCGTCCGAGGAGTGTGCCCTGTCTCCAGTGGCCGCTCATTACCACCGAGGTAATCGACTGCTCCGCCTTCCACCGGCAGGATCAGGCACATCGGCAGGACCCCGCTGCAGCCACGAGGAGCGCCATGTCCGTCAATTCCAGTGCCACCACCACGCGTTCTACGGATGAGGCCACCCGGGCCGTCGTGCAGGACTTCCTTGCCGCCCGACTGGCAGGGGATACAGAGCGGCTCATCGCGCTCTTCGCCGACGAGGTCGACTGGCTCCTCGCCGAGAACCCCACCGCCCCGTGGATCCGCCCGCGTTCCACCGCTGCGCAATGCGCTGCCCAATTCACGGAGTTGATGGAGCACACCGTGCCCGAGGACACGCGAGCGTCCGTCGATACGATCCTCGTCGGCGGCACCGACGCCGTCCTGATGGGGCACGTCTCGGGGACCGTACGCACAACGGGGAAGTCCTTCGAGGGCCCGTTCGCGCTGCGCCTCACCGTCGAGGACGGCCGGATCACCCGGCACCATCTCTACGAGAACAGCCTGTCGATAGCTGATGCCTGCGCCCCGTGAGGGCGCAGGCGGCCTAACCCGAAGGGCCACGGAGAAGCTCAGCAGTCATCAGAGCGGTCGCGTCACAGAAGTAGGACCAGAGCCCGGACTGGTTCTGGCCCACTTGTTGTGGTCGCGTACTCAGCGTGACCGTCAATCTCCATGCGATGGCCGGTGAGGCCGCCCGGCTTGCAGCCGTTGGGGTACTCGGTTCTGGTAGAGCCCTATTCCACCTCGGGAGGCACGCGTGTCGCCTGGTGGTAGTACATCCGCCAGCCCGCGGCTCCGTCTCCCTTGCGCCATATCGAACTGTGCCTGGTCCTGCGCTCGCCGAAGACGGTCTCGAACGTCAGATGGACCAGCCTCGGGGCGAGCAGCACGCCCGAGATGTCTGAGGGCTCGAAGCGGTGACCATCCAGTGAACTACCTGGATGGTCGGGCAGTTCGGAGAGCATGGCCTCGTATGTCCACCGTCGCCCAGACCCACCAACCTCCACAAACTGCGGGTCGAGGAGTTGTCCGGCAAGTTCCCGCGAGGCGCGGACGTGCGGGTCCATGAGCTGCAGTTCACCCGCGATTGCCTGATTCACATCGTCTGCTGCACCGTCCATGGACGCATCTCACCGAGCTCACCAGGACTGTCGCAATCGAGTATTGCTGCTTCCGGCTTTGATCTGCTTCTTGTGGTGTGGTGGCTTCGGTCACGCCAACAGGACTCGCTTGCACAGAACTTCGAATCCCGCGCGGCCAAACATCTGGCGTTTGAGCATCTTGATCCGGTTGACATGGCCCTCCACAACCCCGGAGTTCCACGGCTGTGTGAGGCCGGCGATGACGGCATCGAGAACGCCCGCAGGCATGGGGGTGCGGCAGTTCCCGCGATCGAGGAGATCACCTCAGCTGTCGCCGAGGTGCTGAACTCGGGGACTCCGCTGGTGGTGATGAACGCGCGGTACGACCTCTCGCTCCTTGACCGCGAGTGCCGACGGCACGGCATAGAGCCGTTGGTCAAGCGGTTGTAGGGAGGGGCATCGCTAGCCGTCATCGATCCCTTGGTCTTGGACAAGCACGTGCACCGATACCGGAGGGGGGTCAAGGAAACTCCAGGCGCTCTGCGAACACTACGGAGTGCCGCTCGATGACGCGCACACCGCCGTCGCAGACGCAGTGGCTGCGGCACGTGCGGCGCGACCCATGGGCGTCGAACACTCGGTCATAGGGACGCTGGCTCCGACGGAGCTGCACGACCTTCAGGTTCGGGCGGCAGCCGAGCAGGCGGCCTCTCTCCAGAGTTACTGTATCTGCGTCGTACGTCGGATGCGGCTGCCTACGTCGAGCCAGCATGGCCGATGATCCCGTTCAGTCGCGAGGAAACAGGTCCTCTGACGCGAGGCTAGCCGGACGAGGGTGAGGATGCGGACCCCGATGCCGATGGTGCGCCGTGTGCTGGCTCCGGCGGAGAGCCGGGCAATTCGCGGATACGTGGGACCGGCGAAGGCAGCACCCAGACCAGGCACATCACGGCCCCGGCCGTTGCGATCCACAGAGTCGGACGTAGCCCGATAGCCGTGCCGAGTGCTCCTCCCGCGAGCGCGCCCAGCGGGCGCACGCCGTGGGTGAGGGTGCGGTAGGCCCCGTTGACGCGGGCGCGCAGGGCGTGGGGAATGAGGGCCGTTTGAAGTGAGCCCAGCGAGATGTCGACGATCATCGCGCCCACGCACGAACCAAATTCGGCGAGGAAGAGGAGGCTGAGGACGAGCGCGTCCGGGCCGTCCGCGAGGGGTACGAGCAGCAGCGGGACTGGGAAGGCCGCGAAGCCGACGACAACGGCGGGGCCGATGCCGACGCGGCGCACGAGACGGCCAGTGAGGGCGGCACCGACCAGCCCGCCGATCGCACCGACTCCGAGGACCGACCCCAGCACTCCTGCGCTCAGGCCGAGTTCGGTGGTGGCGTAGAGCACGAAGAGCGTGTGAAAAATGAAATTGAAGAACTGAACCGTGGCGGATCCGGCGAACGTGGCGCGCATGACACGCGAGCGGAGGATCCACCGCAGGCCTGCAGCGAAGTGTCCCTTCGCGGGTGGCACGGCCGACGGTTCGACGGGGGTTATACGGGCCAGACAGCAGGCGGAGGCCAGATAGGTCACAGCGTCAGCGAGGAGCGCGAGCGGCGCGGTGAACAACTGGACGAGGAGACCGCCGGCGCTAGGACCCGCGACGAACGACATGGCCCGGCTTCCATTGACGAGGGAGTTCCCCTCGATATAGCGCTCGGTGGGGATGAGCGAGACGAACAGGATGGTGTTGCAGACGTCGAAGAGGACGGTCAGCACGCCGATCCCCAAGGCGACGGCGTAGAGCTGCGTGAAGGTGAGTACGTCCAGCACGTACGCAATGGGAACCGACAAGATGAGCAGGGCCCGTGTGAGGTCTGTGGCGATCATGACGCGGCGACGGTGCGCTCTGCTGTCGGCCCAGGCGCCTGCGGGAAGAGAGAGCAGCAGGGCGGGCATCAGCTGGGCCGTGGCGAGCCAGCCCATCTGGGCGGCGTCGGCGTGGAGGGCGAGGACGGCGACGAGAGGAAGGGCGATCTGAGATATCTGGTCGCCGACTAGGGAGATGCTCTGGCCGGTCCAGTAACGGCGGAAGGAGCGCTTGCGCAGGAGGTCGGGGACGGCCGCGGATAAGCGGCCCGCGGCCGTCATCGCGGCCCGCCCGTGCTGTCCGGAGCGATGGAAGTCTCCTCGTTGCCTGTGGGCCGTTGCGGCAAGGGAAAGGCGGCCCGGACGATCTGGACGAGCCGTACGCCCTGAGGGCGGGCGGCCGGGTCGCTCTGCCGGTCCTCGTAGGGGCGCAGTAGACGGTCGAGTTTTTCGCCGAGGTCAGCGAGTTCCTCTGCCGTCAGGTAGAGCACTTGGTCGCCGATGTGCTCGGCTTCCTGCCACTCGCGCGGTAGATCGTGGCGCTCTTCAATGGCGCGGGTGATCAGCTCGAAGTAGCGTTCGGCGACCGTAGTTTCCAGTGCCCTGCTGGCCTCCGCGATGGCAGGGTCCTCGGAGTAGTTGGGCCACTGAGTGAAGCGCGCTGTGGCCCGCCAGGGTTTCTCGCGGCCCTGGCCACCCGGCGCGACCTCGACCAGCCCGTACTTGGCGAGCATCCGCAGGTGGTACGAGCAACTGGCGACGGATTCGCCGGTGAGCTCAGCCGCACGGGTCGCGGTGAAGGGGCCTTCGGTACGGAGCAGGCCGACGAGGCGCATGCGGGTGGGATGGGCATAGGCGCGCAGAGCGCGGGGGTCGGTGAGCCGGGTCGTGCGGGCCAGGGCTCCCGTTGACTCGTCCTTCTGACTGTACGGCACGTTGTAAAGGTACCTTTAGAAATGTTCCTTTACAATGGACTCTACGTCACCCTCGCGTCGGAACTGTGAGCCGCGTCCGGGCGCACCGACCGCACCGTGACCGCCCGATCAGGACCCCCGTTCGACCGGATCGGCGCAGCGAGCCGCGGCAGTGAGGTGTCGCACCGGAAGACTCAACCGCCAGGCCCGGATCGTTGGGGTGCGGCTGCAAGGCGGTGATCACCGCGGTCGTCCAGGGCCACTGGGGCAGGCTTCCGAGGCTCGATACTGTGAGCCCCATGACCGCCCTCGATGACCGTGTACAGACACGCGCAAAGCTGCCGAAAGACTATCTAATTTGGTTGAGTGGGGCGCTCACTTCCCAACTTGGCGATGCCGCGATGTTCTTCGCGCTGGGGTGGGCGGCCACTGCACACGGTGGTGGGGCTGCGGGGCTGGTTCTGACCGCCGTGACGCTTCCGCGGACGTTGCTGCTTCTGGTGGGCGGGGCGGTTGCCGACCGGTTCTCCGCACGGCGCATCCTGATCGTCGGCGACTCGGCGATGCTCGTGATGGCAGTCCTTGTGGCGGTGGCGACCTTCTCCATGGGCTCGCCGCTCTGGCTGCTCCTGGCGGCAGGAGTGGTCATAGGCACGATCGACGCCTTCTACCTGCCGGTATCGGGCTCGATGCCCAGACGACTGGTGGGAACGGTCGGTCTCGACCGTGCGGTCGGCCTCAACCAGAGTGGCACCCAACTGATCTCGCTGGTCGGCGGTTCACTCGGCGGCGCACTAGTCACCCTCGGCGGCTTGGGCGCCGCAGCCCTGTTCGACGGCCTCACCTTCGTCTTCGCCGTTGTGGTGGTGCTGCTCATTCGCCTGCGTTTCGATGTCGGGCAGTCTCCCGAACAGACGAACATCCTGCGCGAGGCGGTCCAGGGCGTGTCCTTCTCGCTCCGGCACCCGGTGCTTCGTCCCGCGCTGCTCCTCACCGGTGTGGTCGCAGGCTTCGCAATACCTGTCACCTCCCTTCTTGTCCCCCTTATCGCGCGTGAGAACGCGTGGGGCGCTCAGGCCGCCGGATTCGTTCTGGGCGGTCAGGCGCTCGGCGCCCTGGGCATCGCGCTGATGGTGGCGCGCTGGGGTGCATTGCGGCGTCCGGGCCGCGCCGCCGCGCTTAGCGTCGTACCAATGGCGCTTGGAGTCGCCTCGCTCGCTGCCGCGCACCAGGCATTCCTGGCGGTGGCGGCGGCGGTCCTCTTCGGCATCGGCCTCGGCGTCTTCGTCACCCATCTCGGTCCGCTGATGCTGGGGGCCAGCCCAGAGACCCACCTCTCCAGGGTCCAGGCGGTCATCACTCTGGTGCAGAGTCTCGCGCTGGTGCTCACCATGAACCTTCTGGGTCAACTCGCCGACATCAGGAGTGCCTTCACCGCGGCAATGGTGTGCGCTGCCGTACTCGCCGCTGGGGGCCTCATGACGCTGATGTCACCGCACTTCTTGAGCCTCACGCCTACGGAGGAGCGGTGAACTGGGTCGCGGGGCATACCTGCGGCTGCTTCCCGACCACCGTTCGACGTGCGAGGCGTCGGGGCTCCGCGCACGCGCCGAGCGGATGTCGCTGCTCTGCGGTGACGATGCACGCGCGCTGCGCAAGCTGTGCGAACTCTCCGCGGTTGGGATGCGGTGGACATGAGGGCATAGACCAGCGGGTGCAGGCAGCCAGCGTTGGCCGCTCCGCCGAGGGACGGCCCTGGCCGGCCACTGCTCCTGCCTGCGAATCAGGTGGTGCGGGGTGCGGTGCGGGCCTCGTCACGGGCCCACAGGTTGAGCAGGCGCATGGCGTCGTCGGAGGGGGTGCCGGGTTCGGGGCTGAAGGTGAGGATGGTGATGTCGGAGTCGGCGGCAGGGTGCAGGTTCTCGTAGGTGAGGTCCATGCGTCCGACGATGGGATGATTCACGCGTTTGAGGCCGGTGGTGTGTCGGCGCACGTTCTGCGATTCCCACCTAGTGCGGAACTCGTGGACCTGTAGCAGCTCAGCCACAAGTGCGTTGAGTGCGGGGTCGTCTTTGGCGGCGCCGACTTCGGCGCGCAGGATGTGGACGCCGTTGTCGGCGATCACGTCCCAGTCGACCCAGAACGCGCGGGATTGCTGCTGCCGCATGAACTGGAACCAGGTGTGATTGACGGGGGTACGGCCGTCGTCATACATCTGCACGTAGAACGCGCGGCCGAGGGTGTTGGCGGCGAACGCGGGGATGTTCTCCATCGATTCCAGCAGGCGCCGCACGCCGGTGCGGATCTCGGTGACGGTGCGGACCTGCTCGGCTTTGCTCCCCGCGGCGAGGGTCGCGTAGAGGCAGTGCAGGTGTTCGCGTTCGATGTCGCTGAGCCGCAGCACGCGGGAGATCGCGTTGATGACGGAATCGGAGGCGCCGACGGCGTCGCCGCGTTCGAACCGGGTGTAGTACTCGACGCTGACTCCGGCGAGCATCGCGGCCTCCTCCCGTCGCAGCCCTTTCACACGCCGCCGTCCGCTGCCGGGCTGGATGCCGACGTCACCGGGCGCGACGCGCTCGCGCCGGGAGATCATGAAGTCCCGGATGCGGCCGCGCACCTCTTGCTCCTGGCTCATGTCTCCGATCTTAAAGCCGCCTCCCGGCCCGGCAGGGAGTCTCTGACAGGGTCTCCCTCCGCCCGCGCAGCCGCACGTCATAGGCAAACCCCGCCGCTTCCGCCTGTGTCGGAAGGACGCGGAAAAGGGAAGCGGATGCGTGCAACGGGTGATCCACGCAAACAGGGATGCAAGGGCGGGGAAGTGGGGTCGATCGGTCCGCCGGCGCGGTGGTGCGGGTGGCCGCCTCGCGTTTGTGCGGGTTGGACCTGTGACCGTACCGGGGCATCGACACGGTGCGTGCGCCGAAGCGGAGCGGGCACGAGTCCGCCGGTGTTCCCGAGGGCGGGCCCGGAGCTGTCTGTGCAGGTCATGTCCGACCGCAGGTCACGCGGCGGCGTCGCCCCGGTCCGCACCCGCATTCCCGAACCCGCCGTGCCGGACGGCATGATCCGGCCCGGGCGGGTGTCTGACCCGGAGCTGCCCCGGGAGGAAGGTGGCTGGGGCGTACTGGGCGAGGGACGAACGCCGCGCGATCAAGGTCCTCTTCTGTGCCCGTGACATCGCGCTGGCAGGGGTGCCGGAAGGGGGTCACTGAGGGTGCCTGTTTCCGCCGGTTCAAAGTCCCTAGCGTGAAAGCCGACGAGGAAAGACCGCCGCGCAGGAGAGAAGAAAGAGAAAGAGATGAAGTACCGCCGTTTGGGAAGCTCGGACCTGGAAGTCTCGGAGATCGGGCTGGGCTCGTGGCTGACGATCGCGGAGGGCGACGCGCTGGAGAAGACCCGCGCGGTGACCGACGCGGCCTTCGAGGCGGGGATCACGTTCTTCGACACCGCCAACATCTACGGGCAGGGCGCCGCGGAGGAGGCCTGGGGGCGGATCCTGTCGCCCCGGCCGCGGGACTCGTACGTGCTGGCGACGAAGGTGTGGGGGCGGATGTCGGACGAGGACGCCGGCCTGTCGGCGGTGCAGATCGAAAAGCAGGTCGACGCCTCGCTGACCCGATTGCGCACCGACTACGTCGACTTGTACCAGGCACACCGGTTCGACTCGGATGTTCCGATCGAGGAGACTCTGGAGGCGTTCGCGACGGTGGTCCAGCAGGGCAAGGCCCGCTACATCGGGTTCAGCGAGTGGACCCCGGAGCAGATCCGGGTCGCGATCGAGATCGTCGGGGACGGGTTCTTCGTGTCCTCCCAGCCGCAGTACTCGATGCTCTGGCAGGCTCCCGAGGCCGAGGTATTCCCGCTCACCGCGCGCCACGACATCTCACAAGTGGTGTGGTCGCCGCTGGCACAGGGCATCCTCACCGGCAAGTACAAGCCGGGCAAGCCCGCACCCGAGGGCAGCCGCTTCGCGAACGAGGCCACCAGCGTCACCAAGGACGTGAACTGGAGCGAAACGGCCCTGGAGGCCGTGCAACGGCTGGTGCCGATCGCCGATGGGCTCGGGATCTCCCTCCCACAGCTGGCGCTCGCGTGGGTACTGCGCCGCAGCGAGGTCGCCTCCGCGATCATCGGCGCTTCCCGCCCCGAGCAGGTCCACGCCAACACCGCCGCCTCCGGGTTCGCTCTCGACGAGTCCACCCTGACCGCGATCGGCACCGCACTGGGTGACGCACCCGTCACCGGTCCTGTCCTCGCCACCGCCGCCACCGCAGGCATCACCCACCGCAGCTGAGCGCAAGACAGGAAAACCCGGAAAGAGCAAGCCGAACATGACGCTCACCGGCCAGGCCGCGACCATCACCGGCGCTTCGACGGGACCGGACACAGTCATCGCCCCCGCCCCCGGCGGTGCGCGACGCCCCACCGAAGGGTGCCGTCGGCCAGGCCGGAGCCCGCC
>NZ_JBHVFF010000332.1:0-8614 GCF_042801895.1 Streptomyces sp. NPDC057543
AAAAAAATGATGGTGTAGCACTCCCAGATCACTAAGAATCTTCTGGTGTGTTACTCGCCTAAGATGCTGGGTTTCTTCTAGACGAAAAAAATGGGCGCCTTAACAGGTGTTTCACCTGTCAGGCGCCCTCCCTGGAGCGCATCTAAGCCACGGGGTGAAGTGCGGAGTAACTCCCGATATCTCCCACTGCTATCCCACCTCTGACCAGCTGTTCCGGGGCATTTCCGGGCCAAGGCCCGGCTCATGTGTCCTCTGCACTGCGGTCCTGCCCCTCCCACCTTCGCATCGACCCCTCGATCAGGCTGTTGGCATGGTTCCGCGCCTCGGCCAGAAACTTGGCGTAGTAGCGGAAGAGGACCTGGATGCTCTGTCCGGCGCGGCGCGCACACTCTGCCGGGTCGACACCGGAGGCAAGCCAGAATGAGATCCCTGCGTGGCGCAGGTCGTAGGGGCGTTTCGCCAGCTCAAGGGCGTGTTCGTCGAGAGTCAGTGCGGCCTCGCGCGCACGCCCCCATGTGATGTTGTACGCGGAAGTATCGACGTAGTTTCCCGCACCATTGCGGAACAGACGTCCATCGGGTGCGACACCGAAACTCTCTATGTGCTCGCGCAGCATGCGCACCAGCACAGGCGGGATAGGCACGGGCCTCGTCGCCTTGGCCGCGTGTCGCTTCAGGGAGTGGACCTCGTGAACGGCACCGTCGTTCGTCCACTCCTTCCCCGCCGTGACGGAAGATTTCAAGTCCAGTGAGACGGTCGTGACGCTATGGGGTTTGTGGTGTGGGTTCCCTGCGTTTGGCCGGGTTGTTGATCCAGGCCGTCTGGGGTATCTCGGGTGGTCTGGGGCGGCAGCCGAAGCGTTTGGGGTGGCGGGCGTATGCCTCGGCGAGGGTGACCGCGCGCTGGTCGCGGACTTCCTCGGCGGTCCCGAAGTGAACGGAGGCGGGGGTGTGCCAGCCGATACCCGAGTGCCGGTGCTCATGGTTGTAATACGCGATGAACGCGTCGAACCACTCGCGGGCGTGGGCCAGCGAATCGAACCGTTCGGGATAGTCCGACATGTACTTTGTGGTCTTGAACTGGGCCTCGCTGTAAGGGTTGTCGTTGGAGACCTTCGGCCTCGAGTGGGACCGCGTCACCCCCAGATCGATCAGTAGTTGGGAGACCTTCTTCGACGTCATCGAGGTGCCGCGGTCCGCGTGCACGGTCTGGGGCACGATGCCGTTGCGGGCGATCGTCTCGCGGATCAACTCCTCTGCCCGCAGCGCCGACTCGGCTCGCTCGACGGTGTGGCAGACGATATACCGGCTGAAGATATCGGTGATCACGTAGGCGTGATACCAGACGCCCTTGACCGGCCCGGCAGCCTTGGTGATGTCCCAGGTGAACACCTGCGAGGGCCCGGTGGCGACCAGCTCGGGCACCGCCTTGGCAGGATGGGTGGCCTGCCGTCGGCGTTCACCGGACTGATCCTGCTCGCGCAGGATCCGGTACATCGTCGAGACGGAGCAGTGATAGCGCCCGGCATCCAGCTCGCGGGCCCAGATCTGCGCGGGCGCCAGCTCGGCGTACTCGTTGCCGTTCATCAACTCGAGTACCGCGGACTGCTCTTCGGTCGTCAGGGCCGACGGCTGCATCTGCGGGGCACGTGTTCTGCGTGGCGGCGGGGGCCGGAGCCGACGGTAGTGCGTGGCGCGGGAGCGGCCGGTCAGCCGGCAGGCGGCCGTGATGCCTAGCTGAGCCTCGACGCTGGTGAACGCCTCGTCCACGACAGGGCTGGCGGCAGGCTTCAGTCCGCGCTCTCGGAGATCATTTCCAAGAGCGCGGAAGCTTTTCCCATCACCTCGAGTGCGGCCTTGTTCCGTGCCAGGTCCTTCTGCAACCGCTCCACCTGCTGCCGCAGCTTTTCGTTCTCCACCTCCGCGGCGGACTTCTTCGCACGGGCCGGGCTGGTTCGGCGGTCGACCAGGTTTTCCAGGGCCCCGGCATCCCAGGCGGCCCGCCATTCCTTGACATGCGAGTGGTAGAGCCGTTCCCGGCGCAGGACTGCACCCTTCTCGTTCCTGGGCGCGGAGTCGTACTCGGCGACGATCTGCAGTTTGTACTCCGAGGTGAAAGTGCGGCGCTTCGGCCTCGGCGCCGGGTCGGACCCGACGAGCTCTGTGCTGGGCATAAAGGACGGTTCTCCTATCGTGCCCTCTCAGGCTAGCCCCGCAGAACGGGACGTCTCACCCAAGGCTGACAGAGAGGGCCCGTCCACGATGTCGAACTCGACTGACTGGCCTTCTTCCAACGCCTTGAAGCCTTCGGTTTGGATGGCAGAGAAGTGAACGTAGGTGTCCCCGTCGCTCGGCGTCTCGATGAAGCCGTATCCCTTGTCGGGGTTGAACCACTTGACCTTGCCCTGAACGTTGGTCTTCTCCTGCACGGTTGCCTCGCTTTCTGTAGGGGCGGCATGAGGAAAGACAGCCGCTGAACTGATCATGCCCGCGGGCCGAGGTTTCCGCCGGGTCGCGTAGCTGGACTGGCCGCAAGACTGGCTTGAGCCACCGTGTTAAGGGCGGCGAAGTAGGCGGCGGGTCCAGATGCTGGCTCCGCCCAGTGATCGGGCCGGGGCGCCGCGTCTGTCGCTGAAGCGGGGACAGGCGGCACGGACGGTAAGGGTCTCAGGGGAGCGACCTCGATCGGCGGATCCATACGACCAGCGTGCAGCGAGGCACCCGCTACAGCAGCCCGAGCGCCGTATCCGGACGACAAAGCTGGCAGGCCAAAGCACTGTCCTCAGCGAGCAGACTCACGGCCTGATCACGCGAAATGGCCTTGACCCGGGTACCGGACGGACGACAAAACCCCTGATGCACGCCGATCGCACGCCGGCCCTCGCCAATACCCTGCTCGACCACCCAGTCCGGCAGCGGAGGCGGAGGCTGACGCTCTGCCAGCGCAGCCTGACGCCGCTCCTCCTGCTCGATCCAGCGGTCAGTCTGGGCAAGCTGGCGCTGCTGGACACGGCGGAGGAAGCGGAGCTTCTGCAATCGCGATACTGATTCTTCGGACACGCGTTCGAGTTTACGAGGGGATGGCCGCGCAGCGCGATGCCCCGTTGTCCCGTGCAAGCGGACGTCGAGCTTTGTCACCGAAGATTGAGTGATCGCAAGAACCCTGGCCTTGCTCTCCGGTGGCGGACCCGGTGCCCGAGGCGAGAGAAGTGCGCGAGCGCAGACGGAGCCGCCGGGCGTGCTTCAGGTCCTTGCCGTTTGTAGTGGGAGCGGCGGGCTCGGGCTTGGCTGCGGCGTCGGAAGCGTGACCAGCGCAGGTGGTGCTCGTTGCCCTTGTCGCGGGGCTTGGCGACGAGGTGTCCCATCAACCGCCGGATCTCCGGGACGCTCAGGGGTATGAGGTCGTGTTCGTCGTCAGTGCTGCCCCCCGGGCGCCGACTGGGCATACGCGATCTCGGCAGGCCTGCGGGAACGGTCGGTCGTTCCGGCCGTTGTCGGGCTGATCAGCGGGCACGTGGCGTATGCGCTTGCGGCAGTCGCGGGTCTGGCGGTGATCGTCGCGGGATCCGCGCCTGTGCTCACCGCGCTGACCGTGGCGGGAGCCGGCTATCTGGTGTGGCTGGGTTGGAGCGTGCTGAGGCAACCAGCCGCGGTGACGGCCTCCGAGGACGACATGGGCTCCTCCCGGATACAGGTCATGCTCAGGGGAGCGGGGGTCAGTGGTCTGAATCCGAAGGCACTGCTCCTATTCTTCTCCCTCTTCCCTCAGTTCATCGACACCGCCGCCGGCTGGCCGGTGACCGCGCAAACCTGCCTGCTCAGCGCGGTACACATCGCCGCGTGCGCCGTGGTCTACATCGCCGTCGGCCTCTTGGCCCGCACCGTACTCAAGGCCCGCCCAGCCGCGGCCCGGACAGTCACCCGAATCTCCGGTGTGATGATGATCGCCATCGGAGGATTCCTGCTGCTGGAACGTCTCGTCAGGTGACTTCCCGCCCCATCCCTACCGCTCGTCGCCGAAGGAGAGTACGTAACCGACCAGGCTCAGCAGGAACAGGCCACCCCCGACACGGAAGCGCGGATCCGCAACAGCTTCGACCGCCAGGGCCTGATGCGCCACCTCGGCGCCCGCCTCGCTCAGGTCGCCCCGGGCCGCGTCCACATCATCCTGCCCAACCGGCCCGAAGTCACCCAGCAGCACGGCTACGACCATGCTGGCGCCACCAGCGCCATCACGGACAGCGCCAGCGGCTACGCGGCCCTGTCACTGTTCACCGAGGACAGCGAGGTACTCACCGTGGAGTACAAGATCAACCTTCTCGCTCCCGCCGCCGGCGACCACCTCAAAGCAGTGGGAACGGTCCAGAAGCCCGGGCGCACCCTGACCCTGTGCCAATCGGCGGACTCATCGAACGCGGTGACATCCACACCCTGTGAAGTCCAGCCCGGATCAGTTCGGCGACGTGGGAAACATGTCCCTCGACCCAGACAAGATCGCCGACGCCGCCTGGGAACTGCACTCCCGACGCGACCGCCCCGAAGCGACGTTCAGCACCTTCGACTGAACCTTCGTCTGAACCGGGAGCGCAGACGGGCAGACGTCCCTTCGCCTCGTGGTGGCTCGTCGCACGAGGGATTGATTGCGCTCTCGCGGACGGCGGGGTTGTCGTGAGGGTGGCTCGCGCGAACTAATCGAGAACCTACATGCGCCACTTGTCGGAGCTATGGCGACTGACCGCACCGACACACAAGACCCGACGAATCGTGGAGGCGACGGCCACCGGGCTGGCATCCACGGACGCGGCCCGCTCGGCGCCGTCGTCTACACGTTTGTCGGCGCCAGACCTGCCCTGACGCCGGTTTCGCCCTGCCCATTACCTTCCTCGTAGAGCCCGGTTCGGGCTCGTGGCCTCCAGGGACGGTAGGGCTTCATCGCCCCTGGCACTGACGAGCCGGGGAGTTTTGATGATCCGGGGAGTACTGTCGGCAACCCTGGCGGCACCGGCCGATCGCGGGCGTTCCTTCGGAGGTCGTGCCGACGAGCGCATGCCTCTCACCCAGGACGGCGCGCCGACGAGCGTGCACCGCGGATGCGCGCACCGGCGCCAACCTCCTGCCAGCCCCAGCTCACCTCGGCCGGGACGACCGGCCTCACCTGCCCGGCCGGTACCTCCGCTCGATGTGGCCCTCGAGGTCATCCGCATAGAAGTAGACCGGGCGCAGGTCACCCTTGGCGTAGCGGTCGGCCTGGTCGTTGAAGTGCGGTGAGTCGGGATGGCCGCTCGCGCCGCCTGCGGTCACCGCCCAGGCGCGCAGTCTTGGCCCGAACTCCACCACTGCCACGAAGCTGTTGCCGCTCGTGCCGTAGTAGCGCTTCGTTCCCGGGTAGGCCTTCGCTCCGAACGAGGCGAGGGAGCCCCAGCGCGATGAGGCGAAGGGCACCGGGATGCTGGGCTTCGCGTCGTTGAACTGCTGGACGATCGCTCCGTCGTTGCGCTGGTAGCGGTTGATGTCGCCCCAGGGCACCTTCCAGCTGCCGAAGTCCCGTACCAGCCGCTGCGTGGCTGTTTCGAGCGCCACGAGCCGCTGGGCGTCACTGGCGCGCTCGGCAATGTAGTCCCATACCGACATCCTGGCATCCGCCGCCGCCTGGGACGTGAGCGCCCACATGTCTTCCCCCCAGAAGACGGCCATGGACGTCGCGGTCGACTTCGCGGCCCACCGGTGGTCCCAGTCGCGCAGGAGACCGATGGAGCCGGCCAGCGTCGTCTTCTGGCCGTTGCCTTCAGGCAGTTGGTCCCACGCCGAAACGAGCCCCGGCAGCAGCCGCGCGAAGGCGGTCAGGTACGGGTCGAACGCGGCCTCGATCAGTGTCTGCGGGGTGAAGTCGTCTCGCGCACTCAGCACACGCACCGCCTGCGGCCCGCGCGGGTTTTCGCCGGCCTTGTCGAAGTAGCGCGGATAGTCTCCCGCTTTGGGACTGTCCGAACCGGCGGCGGTCCACGGCCAGTTGTTCGTGTTGAACGCCCAGCCGTTTTTCGGGTTCACGACATGCGGCATGCTGTTCAGGGTGTGCAGTCCGTGCCAGTCGGTCGCCGGGTCACTGCCGTTGACGGGCTTGAGGTAGTCGAAACGATCGTCTCTCTTCGGCATGAACTGCGGCATCAGGAAGGCGATCTCCCCCTTCGAGTCCGCGAAGAGTGTGTTGTTCGAGCTGTTCGCCTTCAAGCCCGCCACCCGGAGATAGTCCGCGTAGTTGTCCGTCGTGGTGCGCAGGAAGCTCTGTTTGAGCGCCTCTACGGGCTTGTTCATCAGCGCACACGCGATCCACTTGCCGTCCGCCTCGCGTACGATGGGTCCGTGATGGGTGGCGAACGTGGTGAAGCTCCGCTTGTCCTGTCCGTCCTCGGTACGGATGGACAAGGTGATCGTCTTCGTCGTGACCGGGCGTAGTTGGTCGCCATAGCGGTACGAGCGGGTTCCGTCGGCCTCCGTCACGATCGTCTCGGCGAACTCGTCGATGTTGTCGACGCCGCTCGTCGTGTGCATCCAGCCGGTGTGCGCGTTGAAACCCTGGTAGATGAAGAACTGGCCCCAGGTGGCGGCACCGTAGACATTGAGCCCTTCGCGGCTCGTCACGTGCTGTTCCGAGCGGAAGAAGAAGCTGGTGTGCGGGTTGATCAGGAGCAGCGCGTGGCCGTCACGCGTGTGGCTCGGCGCGATCGCGAAGCCGTTGGACCCCGTGGGTTCGCGCAGCACAAGGCCGCGCTCCTCGTCGGTCATCGGCACGTCCCGCTTGGCGTAGAAGGCTTCGAGCCGGGTGAGCAGCACCGACTCGATGTCGCCGCCGATGCTGCCCTCTGAGAAGCTCAACGGCATCCACGGCTCGAACCGGTTGAGCACGCGCGGGCGCACCTCGGGGTGTGTCGCGAGGTAGTAGTTGAGCCCGTCGGCCCAGGCCCGCATCAACGTGCGCAGCCACTCCGGACACTTCGCGTAGTCCTTCTTCAGCGCCTCCGGGTCGAGGAACAGCCGTTGCCGCAAGTCCTGCCAGATCGCGCTCTCGCCCTCGGCCTCGGCCAGGCGGCCCAGGGCGACGAGGTAGTTCTGTTCGATCCGGTTGAAGTCGTCCTCCGCCTGCGCGTACATCATCCCGAACACCGCGTCGGCCGTGGTCTCCCCCACGATGTGCGGAATGCCCCAGTCGTCGCGCGTGATCGTCACCCGGGCGGCGTGTCTGCGCCAGCGGGCCGAATCGGGCAGCGTCTGCGCCGGAACCGCGAATGCGGCTCCGGACGGCACTGTCGCGGCGGCTGCGGCCAATCCGGCTGCCGTGCCCAGCACACGCCGCCGGCTCACTCCCGTGTTCCGCACCTGACTCACGAGCTGCTCTACCTTCCATCGGGGATTCAACGAATCGTGCACTTCACGTGCTTGGGGGCGGCGATCCACGCGCCGGATCCACTACGGCTTCGGCATTCGACGCGGCACACTTGCCAGAGCAGGAACACATACCTCCGGTGATCACTCACACCGACAGTCCTATCCGCCACACGGCTCACTGACAAGACCTCGATCAACAGTGACCGGAACCTCGTCGCGCATCGACCGTCCCAGGCGCCAAATCCACGACCGTTCCTGTTTGTTGCGAAGTCGCTGGCCGACGGGCTCCCTCCTCGCCGGGGATGTGCGCGCCACGCTTGATCTCGTCGATGAACGGCTGTTTGCGTTCCATCGATGCGGCGAACTGCTCGCGCAGCCACGGCAGGAGGGCGTAGAGGCGTGGTCCTGGGTTCGGGCGCGGGGGTGGCACCAGGTCGCGGAGCCTGAGCACAATCCCCGGGGTGGCGAGGGCATCGAGCGTGGTGTCGCTGTAGTCGTGGCGCGCCACGACGAGATGGTCGGCGCTCTGCGCCATCGCGAGCAGCGGCCGACGGACGTCCACATCGCGACCAGGAGGGACCGGTGGGTATTCGGCGACCGCGTCAGCGGCGCCTACCTGCTCAAGTTCTCCTGGACGAAGATCGTCCGGCACCAGTTGGTCAAGGGCAGGGCACGTGCTCAATCTTCGTGTGGGTCGAACCCCTGCGCGGGTGGCGTCGAGTTCAGGCACTGTCCCAGCGGACCCGGATCGACTGGGCCAGCCGGGTCAAGCAGCTGCTGAGCGTGGATTAACCCGACGCCGAGGCCGTGGTGCTGGTGATGGACAACCTCAACACCCACGGCATCGCCTCACTGTACGAGGCATTCGAACCAGAAGAGGCCTTCGCGCTGGCCCAACGCCTCGAGATCCCGTGGGGCTCGTAAAGTCATCGCTGCTGGTCAGCACCCCCCTCCAGGGTCGTCGGTAAGGACTTGTAATGCTGCCCCGATGATCGTGTCCCTGCTCTACCGCACCGCCCGCGCGCTGTTGTCCGTCCCCGCGGTCCTACTGCGTCGAGATGCCGCCAAGGATGCCGAACTGCTGGTGCTGCGGCACGAGAATGCCATCCTGCGCAGGCATGTGAAGGGCAGGGTGCACTATGAGCCGGCCGACCGATTCTGGCTCGCCGCCCTCAGCTCGCTGATACCGCATGCCCGCTGGGCCGCCGTCTTCCCCGTCACCCCCGGCACTT
>NZ_JBHVFF010000333.1:0-8541 GCF_042801895.1 Streptomyces sp. NPDC057543
GCGGGCGTCCGCCTATCCATGACCAAGGACTCCAAAAGGCCCGCGAGAGCCACGTACATAGCCTCCGCCCTTCACGCTGAGCAACGGGGAGGACTCGATTCCGCACCCGCAGCAGAATTTCGACACCCTGACCCTCAGCACCGTGGCTGACGCGGCGACCGGCAAACGGGACTTCGAACGGCGCTGTCACGTTGTTGAGGGTGTGAATGCCTGACGGTGTGTCGGGTGTGGTGGGGCCGGGTTCCGGCTCGGTGCTCAGGCCGCGGCAGGCAGGCCGGCGACGCCGGTGACCTGGTCCCAGATGGCGAAGCGGATGGTCATCTCGGTGCGGTAGTGGGCGGCGGTCATCAAGTGGCGGCGTGGTCGGAAGTGGGGTGAGATGCCGCTGAACGCGGCCAGGAACCGCTGGGCTCCGCCGACGGAGCGGAAGCCTTTCATAGCGCGTTCTCGCTGCCGGGTGGGCTGGTGACTGTTCTCGGCCCGGTTGTTGAGGTTCTTGTGGGAGCGGTGTTCCACGGAGGGCATCACCTCGCGGTGGGCCGCCCCGTAGGAACGGAGCTTGTCGGTGACCACCACCCGCGGCACCGAGCAGGTGGTCTTCAGCAGGCGGCGGAAGAAGCGCCGGGCCGAGGCCTTGTCCCGGCTGAGCGCGCCCCGATCCCCGGCCGCGGCCGTACCGCCCATCCCGCCCGTCCCTTCCTCCTTCACTCCAGCCAGGGGACATGGGCAGAGCGGCCGCAACGGGGATTTCAGCACTCCGACCACGGCGAAACCGCATGGTGGCCTGCGAGAACGCGGAGACGGCCCGTCGGGTCGCGCAACAGTAGGCGCAACCCTTGTCGCAACCTCCAGCGCAACAGCCAGGCGCAACCCTTGTCGCAACCCGTTGCTCCTGGTCGACCGAGGTGCCAGGTCACGTGGCCCGGACGGCTCCCCGGGCGCGGGCCATCTGACGTAGCTCGGAGCGCGGCCGGCACCGAGGGGACGGTCTCCCAGTAGGGGTGCCACCACAGCCGTACGGACAGGAGCAGTCGCGTGCTGGCTTTACTGCGGTGCGGCTGAGGCGCTCAGGGCAGGGAGCTGGGGCGGCGCCGTAGCCCGGGTGCGGCGTTCGGGCCGCCAAGTGGCCACCAGTGCTCCGGCAAGGAGGAGTTCGGCGATGTCTCCGCCGTAGTACATGATCTCGGCGCCTTGCTGGACCTGGGAGATGGGGGCGTGGATGTCGACGAAGATTCCGCCGTACATGGCCTGGGCGATCAGGGCGTGTACGGCGATGGCGAAGCCGAGGTAGACCAGCCGGGCCCGGACGCCAGGTCGGCTGGGCGCGGGGTCGGGGCCGGCGATGACGTAGGCGAACAGGCATCCGGACGCCAGGAAGTGCGCGTGCAGGAGCCAGTGTCCGGCGGGGTGGGCACTGGCGGTGTTGTACAGCGGCGTGAAGTACAGCAGCCCCAGGGTGCCGGTGCTCAGCACCAGGGCGGTCGCGGGCTGGGCCAGGGCCCGTGCCGGCGGACTGTGCAGCAGGGCCGTGACCCGCCGGGCCCGGGCGGTCGGCAGGGTGCGCAGCAGAAGGGTGACCGGCGCGGCCAGGACGAGGGCCAGCGGCGCGTACATGCCGATGAGCATGTGCTGGGCCATGTGCGCGCGGAAGTCGGAGTGTCCGGCCGGCCCCATCGGTAGCAGCAGCGCGACGGCGAGGAGGGCCAGTCCGGCGAGGAATGAGACGGAGCGCCAGGGGTTCCAGCCCTGGGCGGGGTTGCGGCGGCGGGCCTGGCCTGCGGCGAGGAGGTAGCTCGCTGCCGCGCTGAACAGGATGGTCACGGTCAGGACCGTCTCCGGCAGGTATCCCCCGCCGCTGCCGTGGTGCATGGGCTGCATGCCGTCCATCAGGCGCGGCCCGCAGTCGGCTCGAATCCGTGGGGGGCCTCGGGGTCGAAGGGCCGGGCGTTGCGCTGGATGAGGTAGCCACCGACGAGGAACAGGGCGCCCAGGATGAGGAAGGCGGCGTCCCACCATGCCTGGTGGGGGCCGCCGTGGACGTGGTGGATGCCGAGGATCTGGTGGTCCAGGATGCCTTCGACGAGGTTGAAGATGCCCCAGCCGGCCAGAATCCAGCCCCACAGCTTGCGAGATGTCCACACCGCCCGCCGGTTGTGGGTGACCCGGGAGTAGAGGATGCCCAGACCCAGCAGGACGGCGATCCAGCACACGGCGTGGAAGATCCCGTCCCACAGGGTGTTCATCTCGAGGCCAGAGACCGTGTGGGGGCTGTAGTACTTCACCCCGATGCGGTCGTGGTTGGTGCTGGTGAGCATGTGGTGCCACTGCAGGAGCTGGTGCAGCAGGATGCCGTCGACAAACCCGCCCAGCCCCACTCCGAGAATGATCCCCGGTAGCTGAAGACTGTTGGGGATCGCGGTTGCCGCCCGGGCGGTGCCCGCTGTGGTGGCCATCACCTGTTCTCCGTCCCGTCGAGTGTGCGCAGACCTTCACGGTTTCCCGCCCGGGCCGTCCCAGTCACCGACGTGCGCACTCTTTCCGCCGTATCGCCCACGCCCAGACAGCCTGCACCGGCCCGCCGCTCACGGAGAGCCTGGCTCAGGCCACTCAAACTTCCCTACGTTGTCTGCGGGACCGGGGTGCGGCCCGGCGTGGTCGGGTCCGTGGTCAGCCTCATGGTCGGATCTGTGGTCGCCCCGACCATGGCTCTCCGCTCGGGCCGGAACGACACCCGGGCATCCGGCCAGCTACCCGCACGAACTCTCATGATCTGAGGCGGAGTGCCTGATAGCGCTGCCGTTCCGTTCATTGGCTGCTGCAAGTGGACCGGCGTTACCGCACTTGGACGGTGGTGTCGTGTAGCGGAGAGCGCCACTCGCCGCGAGTGGTCTTGGGCGTGTTATGTGCGTGGTGTTGTTCGTCTGGTTGTCGGTGTCGGGCTTCCGTGGCGTCGTTCGCGGTGGCGGGCCACGGCGTCGTTGTTGGCGCAGCGCACTGAGCAGTAGGCGCGTCTGCCGTTGCGGGAGGTGTCGACGAAAGCCAGAGCGCAGTCGCGTCGTGCGCAGCGTCCCAGCCGCTCGGCGTCGGCGGAGCAGATGACGTAGGCGAGTCCGGCCGCGGTGATGGCGCGGATGTGCGCGGCCGGGTCGGCGCCGGTGGCGCTGTAGTGCAGGTGGGGCCGTCCGTCGTGCAGAGAGATACGGGGGCTGCTCGAAGCGTCGGCCAGGAGCGCATTGACCGCATCGCACCGCTGGTCGAGGTTCTGTCGCCCGAAACATGCAGCCAGGCGTCGGCTCCATGTCCAGATGGTCTCGGCCTGCGCGGTAGTGAGCGTGCGGTTCACCACGCCGTGCACGGCCAGGAGCGGTTCCAGGTCTGCGGGGCGGGGTGCCTTGGTCAGGTTGACCAGGTCAGCGGCGAGCCGGGCGGCCTCACCGCCGTAATGGTTGAATTGCATAAGACAATTACATCATCGTGTGGTCCCGGGGCGCACCGGGGCGACAGGCTGAAGCGCCGTATGGCCGTCGCGGCCCGCCGGACGACACCGCGATGCCCGCGCCTTCGGGGTGCTTCTCGCACTGAGCCCCGCCGGGGCGGCGGCCGTCGGTTTCCTTCTGCTTCGCGAGCAGCTGACCGTACGCCAGCAGGCAGCGATCGCGCTGGTCGTCCTGGCCGGTGCCTGGTCGGTGCGGCGTGCTGGACGGCCTGCCGCACTGGAGGCCCGGCCCGACACCCCTGACAGCTGAACCTGCTGCTCGATGTAATGGTTGAAGTGCTATAGACAGTGACAGCATGTTGGTGGCATGACACCCGTACCCTCGGTCGCCGTCACGCCGTCGCAGGACCGCTGCCCCGTCTGCCATGAGCCGACCGAGGGGAAAGCACGGTGGTGGACGCTGCGATCCCGCCACCGTACGTCCGAGGGCGAGGTCGAGTACTGCACCGGTGGCTGCGGTTGCCTCGTCGTCCTGGTCAACGGCGAAATGGTTAAAGCTCTCCCTGCCGACCGTCGGTGAAGTACGGGCGGAGCCGCCGGATCAGGGGCGTTGCCCGGGGCGGCAGGAGAGGGAGGGGGAGCGCCATCACCCTCATGACGAGGAGGCTCACCCGTCGCACGGCCCGCCCCGCCGAACGCCGTGCTGTCGCCCACGGCTACGTGATGTTGGAGGCCGCCTGAGCTCCTACGTGCAAGCAGGCTGCTTGGACAGCCATTCTGTTGCCGCCTCCAAAACCGGATCCTGGTAGCTTCCCTCGCGGTCCAGGTTGTCGGCTACCACTTCGTCAGGCGGAATGGGAGCGTCGTATGCGCGGCCGGTGCGGTCAGTGTCCTTGACCTCGGTCAGGTTGAGGAGAGCCCCGTCGGACAGTCGATGCGCCTGGTTCCCTGTGGGGACGCCCGTCGTGTCCTGTCCGAACGACCGCGTATCAGGGCGTCCACGGAAAGCCACAGCCACCGCTTCCCCGGAGCTGGCAGTGGAACGGCTGGTGAGCACAGCAACCGGCGCTGATCCCGCGCCCACGGGAGCGCTCGCTCCCCAGCCCTTCGATTCCCCGTCAAGGCGAGGGCTCCCCTTCTCGATCGACCACACGGACTTCTTGCCCTTGGCGTCGACGAACCCTCCGACGTTGCCGTCGCCGAGGACCGGCCCGGCGACAGCGAGCATCGGCCACATGTTTCCACCGCCGTTTCGGCGCAGGTCGATCACCCAGCCGCATGCCGTCGGCCGATTGGCTTTCGCCACGGCCGCCCGGCTTTCCCGCACGTACTGCTGATAGACCTCGCCGGATCCCTGCACTCGGGGAAGCGACAGATACCCGACCCGGCCAGGCAGGGCCCGCCCCTCCACAGGCCGGCGGACCGCCGCGCCGCCCTCCAGCTCGTTGACGTCCTTTGGGTCGAAGAAGCGGCTGTGCCCATCTCCCAGAGCGCCGACAGCCGTCTCGATCGCCGGATAGGTGTCGACCGGACGCTGGGCACTGCCGGCCCGCGTGAAAGCCGCCCGTCGCACCGCCGCCCAGTCGACGTTGTCTCGACGCAGGGCGTTCTCTTCCATGGTGTTCAACGCGGTGGACAGATAGGACCGGGCCCCGGCAGACATCTCCGACCCAGGAGACGATCGCTCCCCTCCCGTGCACCCGCTCCCAGCAGCCAGAACACAAGCCAATCCAACAACCTTCAAACGCAGAGAGCTTCCCCGCCTCATCCGCGCCCCCAGTCAGCCCCGCCCAAACTCACACTGACCCTAACGCCAACGATCCACTCCCGGGTCCGGCACCAGGACACAGCTGCCCCGACGGCACCGCCGTACGCCTCGGCATCCGGGTGTCCAGCACCAGGGCGAAGCGCGACAGGCTCACCCCCGCCCAGCGGACCGCGCTCGCCGAACTCGGCGGGCCATGGGCGTGAAGGCGGGCGGGCACTGTCAGAGGGTCATGGCGTGCTGGTAGTCCCTGACCTGCTGGGCGAGTTCCTCCTCGGGCATGTGGGCCCACTGGCTCATCCGGGCCCACGGCAGCCCGTTCCTGCGGCCGGCCAGGGCCAGTTCGTTGAGGGCCTGGCTGATCAGCGCCGCGACCTGGCCCAGAGACGCCATGCCGAGCTCGACGCCCTCGGCTGCGGGAAGGGATCACATCCAGCGCGACGAGGACGGGCGGATCGTCGGGGCCGACGGCGGGGGTGACGGCGAGGACCAGCAGAACGGCGCCGCCGCCGCTGCCCAGTCGGCCCTGCTCCACTTCTCCAGCCCGCGGGACGCCGCCACGATCGCCGCGTTCCTGCGCACCCGCGTCTACCGGCCCGACAGCCTCGTCTGGCTGGAGGGCTACCAGGCCCTCATCCGGTGGCGGGCGGAGAACGAGATCACCGGCCTGTACGCCGTGCTGTACGACACCGAGACCGAGGTCGGCGTCACGAAGGACTTCCCCCTCGGGCGGTGGGTGCACCAGCAGCGCAAGGCGCTGCGGGCCGGAGAGCTGGAGGAGCGGCGCAAAACCCTGCTCGATGCCCCCGAGGCCGGGATGGTCTGGGAGCCCAGCGAGGAGGCGTGGGAGAGCAAGCTCGCCGCGCTGCGCTCGTACCGGCGGGCCACCGGACACCTCGCACCCCGCCAAGACGCAGTGTGGGGCGAAAGCGAAGCCGAGGGCCTGATGCCCATCGGGCAGCACATGGCCAACCTCCGCCGGAAGGGCCAGAAGAACGGCCTCGGCAAAGACCCGGAACGGGCCGCCGTACGTGCGAAGCAGCTGACCGCGGTCGACCCGGACTGGGACTGCCCGTGGCCGCTCGACTGGCAGCGGCACTACCGCGTCCTCGCCGACCTGGTCGACGCCGACGGCCAACTGCCCCACATCTCACCGGGCGTCACCTTCGACGGCGACGACATCGGCACCTGGCGATGGCGACAGCAGGAACCGGGCACCTGGGCGCAGCTGTCGACCGAACAGCAGGAACGACTGACGAAGCTAGGCATCCAGCCGCTCGAGACACCCTCTGCCGCCCCGGCGGCGGCCGCCGCAGCCAAGGGCCCGAGCAAGGCGCAGCAGGCGTTCCAGCGAGGCCTGACGGCACTCGCGCAATGGGTCGAGCGGGAAGGCGTGGGCCGACCGGTACCCCGGAAGGCGGTGGAGACCTTGCCCGACGGGATCGAGACCAAGCTCGGCATCTGGTACAGCAGCACCAAGACCCGCCGCGACAGGCTCACCGCCGACCAGCTCGCCGCACTCGCAGCGCTGGGTGTGGACTGGGCGTGAGCCGTGCCCCCATGCGCGAAGAGAGCACGGGGGCACCAAGTCCCCTTCGCTCCCCTACGATCCGCACCATGGACGAGATCCCCGCTTACTTGTCGGTCAAGGTCAACTTCGACAACAGCGACTACGACAACGTGTGTGACACCTTCGGTGGCGGCTTCGGCCGTCTTCCTGCCTGGCGGGAGCTGGGGAACCTTCTCGCTCATCGGCCGGGATGGCACTTCGATGTCGTCAACCGCGGTGAAGCCCTGTGGTGTCTCAGTGTCCTGGGTGAGTGCCGCCTGGCGATCCACGTGACCGAAGACCTTCGGTATCACTGCTACGACCACGGCGCGGATTCGGACACCGTGGCAGCGGACACCACTTCCGTGGAGACGTGGCTCAAGGACCGGGAGGAAGCTGCGCGGCAGCCGAGCCCCTTGATCATCGAGAAGACTCCCGCAGAAGTCCACGCCGAGTACGAAGAGTTGCAGGCAGCGGCATAGGCAGAACCTCAACACCGCTGTCCGAGAAGCGCAGGGCCCCTCAGTTTTGAGGGCGTGGCAGTTGGGACACAGGGCGATCATGTTCCAGGGGACGTCAGGGCCGCCCTTGGCCAGGTCTTGCACGTGGTCGACCTGCAAGATCGGTTTGCCTGCTGTGGTGCGCTCTTTGGGGTGGCCGTCGCACCGGGGATTCTCGCAGCTGTCTTTGCAGCGGCGGAGGACCGCTGCTCGTGCGCTGGGGTCGCGGATGAAGCGGTCGGCCATCGACTTGCGCGACCAGTGGGTGGCATTCTTCGGCAGCTCCTCCAACGTGCTGACCACGACCGCCTCCACCTGATCGACGCTGATGGCGGGCGGCCGGCCCGGCCGGGGCTCGTCCACCAACCCGTCCAGCCGGGCGGCCAGAAACCGCCGACGCCACTTACGGACCGTATCCGCCGCTACCCGCAGATGCCGCGCCACCACAACAATCGGCGGAACGTCAGGACCTGCACACGCCAGCACGATCCGCGCCCGTAACGCCACCGCCTGCGCAGACGTCGCCCGCCGGGCCCAACGCTCCAACACCTGTTACTGAGATTCATCGCGTGATGTCGCTCGCCCCAATCCCTGAAGTGCGGTGATGTCGGAGTCCTCGGTGGCTTCACTCGGAGATCATCAGCAACCGTTCAACCGCCCGGTCAGAGGGTTACCGAGTCACCAGGGGATCACGGCCAGGGCTTCCACCTCCAGCATGAGCTCCGGCCGGTACAGGGCCGCCACCTGTACTGCGGTACTGGCCGGCGCACGCGCGGTGTCGATGCACGCGTCGCGGGCGGCCCGCACCTCCGGCAGTATGGCGACGTCGGTTACGTAGAAGGTGAATTTCGCGATCTCCGCGAACGTAGCGCCGCCTGCCGCCAAACAGCGCCGCAGGTTCTCGAAGACCTGACGGGCCTGGGCGGCGGCGTCGTTCTCCCCGACCACATTTCCCTGTTCGTCCAGTGCGACCTGCCCGGAGATGAAAACCAGTCGTCCTTCGCCCACAACCACATGGCTGTAGCCGTTTCCCGGGGCGACCCCGTCGGGCGGGACGTGGGTGAGCATGGTCTCTTCTGACTCATCCGACACAGGTGTCCTCCTCGAATCGGCAGTTAACGAGGCAAGGGTATAGGGCACCAACTACTGCCATGTCGCCGCTCGTTGAGCCGTGGCCTCAGCCTGTTCCGCGTCTTAGTAGCTGTTGTCGTTCCGATCTTGAGGGGTGTGTCTCGAACGGGAGTCTCGATCGGGTGGTTGCCGTCGGCTGCGGGCATGAAGGCAGGGCCTC
>NZ_JBHVFF010000334.1:0-8521 GCF_042801895.1 Streptomyces sp. NPDC057543
GCGTCAACGTTCTGTGGGCTCTGATCCGTGACCGACGGTGCTACCGGATCACACCCCCTGTCACCGAACCGGCTTGACAACAGCATTGGGAAGCATCTGGACGAGGTCTTCATCAGGATCAACGGGGAACAGAAGTACCTGTGGCGTGCGGTCGATCAGAACGGCAACGTGCTCGACATTCTCGTGCAGAGCCGGCGTGACAAGGCCGCGGCCAGGCGTTTCTTCCGTCGCCTCCTCAAGGAGACCGGGTCCGTGCCGCGCGTGGCCATCACCGACAAGCTCCGTTCCTACGGCGTCGCCCACCGCGAGGTCATGCCGTCGGTGGAGCACCGCTCGCACAAGGGTTTGAACAACCGGGCCGAGAACTCGCGAACACGCGATGAAGGACTTCCGCAGCGTCGGCGGAGCACAACGCTTCCTGGCTGCCTTCAGCGGCATCTCACCCCACTTCAGGCCCCGCCGCCACCTCCTCACCGCCACCGAACACCGCACCGAAATGATCATCCGCTTCGCGATCTGGGACCAGATCACCGGTGCCAACGCTCTGCCCACGGCGGCCTGACCGACGGCCACCACCTCACCCCAGCACGCCACCAGACGCCCACGCGCCCATCAACGTGACAACGCCCGACGAAGCCGACGGCGTACCAGGCCCGGTTCTTCGTACGGGTGGGCGGCTGGTGCGTACGCCACCCGTCCGGCGGGTCGGGCTGATCCGCTAGCCGCCGCGTCACCATCCGGGCCCGCGCCGACGGCTCCTTGGGCGCCCCCGGCGTCCTGGCCTCCGCGTCCCACAGGAACCGCTCCCACTCCTCGTCCGGTATAGACGACTCGTCCTTGTCCACGCCATATCCCCACTGCGCCGCCCGGCCCCTCCCCAGGGGCCGTGTGGTTGATCCGCGGACCATGATCCATGATCAGTGATCCGGCCACGATGCAGGCATATTCAGCCAAGCATGGGGAAGTGCAGAAGAAATTTCCCGCGCGAGGGCAACGGCGTCCCGATGTTTCGCATCGGATGGCGCTGCGGACACGGAACCGACAAGTGGTGCGTCTGCTCCTCAATCGCCGCCCCGAGCGGCGTCGAATTACCCTACCGCCCGCCGCGCAAAACACCCTCCGGCGCACCTCTTCCCATGGGTGCCCACCACCTATGAGGTGCCCTGCGGCGACATGTCCAAATTCGGCATCTGTACAGGTGGGAGGCACAAAAAATCCTCATGCCGCTGACATGTTCACGTAGTCTGCGCGTGCTTCTCCGGCATCCGGAGAAGGAAAAGAAAAAGGATGAAAACGGCCATCCGTGCTGCGCCCGTGCGGCACGGAGAAATTGTTGTCTGGGGTGATGTGTGTGCACGGCATACGTAGATGGGGGCCGACGGCGGCAGCGCTGACGCTGCTGGCGGGAGCGTTTCAGGGAATCCAGGCCTCTCCGGCGGCGGCAGTTGACTGCTTTCGGGCCACGTGTGCGGGAAAGGACCCCATTGCGATGGGGTGTGACGAAGACGCCCAGATCCTTCAGCAGGTGACCGAATACGATGAATCGGTCTCGGTGCGGCTGATGTGGTCTCCGATGTGCCAGGGCGTATGGGCGAAGATCTCACGTGATCTCGCTACATCGCCCGACTACGTGTATATGACCATGTGGACGACACGCGATCCCGACGGCGGTATCCAGGCCCCTGACACGGTGGGCCTGCTCGGCGACGGTGTGGCAGGCGCCTACACCAAGATGCAGAACTGGAAGAAGACATCGGCGAAGGCGTGCTGGAACGACGTCGGCGCGAAGTTCGATCCCCAGCCGGTGCGCTACATCGTGCAGGACCCCTCCGCGAGCGGGGACAAGCCGGTCGACGCCAGTCTCCCGGCCATGCACGGCACTTGCACGGACTGGCTGTAGGGGGAATCGTGCGCAGAAAACGCTTCATACGCAATATGTCCATGAATCCGCTGCTGATCATGAGCGTGGTGGCGGCATCCGCCGCACTGGTCCCGCTGGCCTCCTCGGAGACCGCGCCGGCCCCGGTCGCCGCGGAGAGCACGCCCCGGCTGTTCTCCACGCCCACCGCCGATCTGGGGGCGGACTATTCCGCCTCGTCGGACTCGATCGTGCAGGCCACCGGCGACGCCGAGGGGCTGCACATCCTCTCGGCACGGGAGAGCGACGGGTTCTCCTTCTACGAGATCGCCCGCCTCAACCGCAAGGAACTGTCCGACGTCGGCCCGTGGACGGGCTACGTCTGCACCACGGGTTCGGGGAACTACGCGGCGGCGGTCTATGCCCCCTCGGTCTGGTCCAACAAGGCCGGCGCGTACGCGCAGGGCGCGTTCGCCGCGGTGATCCGGCTGGCTGACGGCAAGGTCACCGAGATTCCCGACCGGGTGCAGCTGGCGTACTTCACGCCGGGCTGCGGTACGGGGGACGAGGTGGCGTTCACCTCCAGTTCCGCCACCGACACCTCGGCCGGCACAACGACGGTGATCTCGGTCGACGCGACGGACGGATCGGTGTCCTCCCGCCGCACCGTCGACGGCTTCCTGACGCATGTCACGCCCACCGAGAAGGGATCGGTCGGTGTCCTCGCGGGCAATCTGGTCGATCTGAAGGCCGACGGCAAGAAGCTGTCCGCCCGCAAGCTGTCCGCGGTGCCGGGCCCGATGTTCGCGCTGACCACGTCGAAGGACGGTGCCGTGGACGTCGGCACGGTCGAGGACGGGAAGAGCGTCATTTCCCGCTTCGACGGCAAGGCGTTCACCGAACTGGGACGCGCGCCGAAGGGCGACGTCAAGCTGCTTCGCGTGGCCGGTGGTGACGCGGTCGTCGGTGACGTCAAGGGAATCAACACCGCCAAGGCCCCGGGCCTCGCCAAGCACGCGGTGGACGGCCGGGTGGCCGGGATCTCCCGCCAGGGTCATCTGGTGACGAATTCGGTGTTCTCCGAGCAGATGAAGGGGATCACCGAGGGGGGCATCGGCTCGTCCCAGAAGAAGGGGGCCGGGTCGCTGACCGTCAAGGCGACGGCGGTGAAGACGGGGGCGAAGGCCACCAAGCTCGTGGACGCCGACCGCAAGCGGCCGAAGTCCGACGCGTCGCTGCCGATGGGCCCGGTCGCCTTCGCCACGAGGGACGACGACGAACCCCGCACCTGTGGTGAGGGCGGTCCGGAGTCGCAGTGCCTCTCCGGGTCCGGTGCGACCGTTATCGGCAAGATCGAGACGATGGAGACCCCCTGCATCGTCAAGCGCAACGACCCCAAGCGCCAGGCTCTCCAGGCCAGCGCGAACCAGGTCGAGTGGGCGGTCGACCAGGCCGTCCACGGCAAGCTGACGGAATCGCGTCCGGCGAACTGGCACAGCACGGGACTGGGCGCGTACACCCCGCAGGGGCTGTTCCCCAAGCCGGTGCTGACCGGTGGGGGCGAGATTCCCGCGCAGGTCATGCTGGGCATCCTCGCCCAGGAGTCCAACTTCAAGCAGGCGTCCTGGCACTCCATGAACGGTGACTCGGGCAACGTCACCCGCTCCGACTGGCTCGGCAACGGGAACGGCACCCACAGCTACCCCGACGCCAGCTCCGCCGACTGCGGCTACGGCATCGCCCAGGTCACGACCGGCATGGACGCGGCCTACCCCGATCAGCTGGACACCCTGCACGCGGGCGCCGTCACCACGGACTACGCGGCGAACATCGCCGCGGGCCTGGGCATCCTGGGTGAGAAGTGGAACCAGCTCAAGGACCTGGGCATGAACGCCAACAGCGGCAGCCCGGCCTATGTCGAGAACTGGTACATGGCGCTGTGGGGCTACAACTCCGGCGTCTACCCGTACGGCGCCAACGCCGGCCTGGGCTTCTTCAACAACCCGATCAACCCGAGCTACCCGTCCGACCGGAAGCCGTTCCTGCGGTACAGCTACGGCGACGCCTCCACCCCCGGCGAGTGGAACTACCCGGAGAAGATCCTCGGCTGGGCGGAGGTCCCGCAGCGGACCTGGAACAACGAGGAGTCGTACGCCAAGCCCAACATGCCGTTGAGCGTCCTCAAGACGCCTCCGTACGGCCTGTTCTGCGACGCGTCCAACGTGTGCGACCCGGCCGCGGCGGACCCGTGCCCCAGCTGGAACAACCTGTGCTACTGGGGCAAGAGCGTCGAGTGGATCGGCGGGCAGAGCAGCAGCAACTCCAGTACGGAGAACCTGAGTTACTCGCTCGGCTCGGGGGAGCCCGCGCTCCAGAGCAAGTACGATCACGGCCCGTGCATCGACCACCCGGGTCCCTACACCAACGCCATCATCGTCGATGACCTCGGGGAGCACGAGGACACCTACGGATGCGGGGACTTCGAGGGCGCCTGGGACGGCAAGTTCACCCTCCAGGTCGGTGACAACTTCACGATGCAGCGGGACGACTACAGCTACCGTGCGACCCCCTACATCGCCAATATCGACCTTCACCAGCTGGGCGCCGGGTACGACCACCACGTGTACTTCACGCACAGCTACGACTACGAGCAGGTCTTCCACAGGGTCACCGGCCGGTGGCAGGTCAACCAGAAGTCGCTTCCCTCGGGTGACGACATCGGCCAGCGCTACAAGGTGTACGTGCACCTGCCCAGCCATGGCGCGGAGGCAACCGTCCGGTACGACTTCATCCCGGGCGACAACACCTCCGGGGCCAAGCCGGACTACTGCAATATCAACCAGGGCACACGCAGCGCGGGCGGGAACACCTGGGTCGAGATGGGCACCTTCAGCTTCTGGAAGGGTGGCCGGATCGAGATGGACAACATCCAGAAGGGCGGCACCGGAGACGACAACGTGGTGTTCGACGCGATCGCCTTCGCTCCGACCCTCTACGCCGACCCCGGCATCTGCCAGCTGAATGACGGTGGCCTGTGAGCCGGGCCGCCCTTCGCGTTCCCGTCGTGCTGATGACGGTCGTCATCGGCGCGGCGGGAGCCGTCTCCTGTAGCGGCAGCACCTCCGGAACGACGGCGTCCGCGCATGCGACGAAGGCCGCGTCGTCCGAGCCGGAGCCGGAGCAGTCCCCGGCGCGGACCGCGCCGCGCGCCGCCGGTCTGCCGAAGCACGCGGTGGCGGGCGACGAACGGCCCAGCCTCAGTTCGGGGAACACCATGTCCGCCGGGTACACGGGGAAGGACTTCCTCGCCGGACTCGCGAAGGACTGGAAGCTGAAGCTGGACAAGCCCGTCGGCCAGGAGATGCCCGACGGGAAGAAGCGGACGTACGTCCACGGGCACGGCGGAAACGGGCTGACGGTGTCGGCCGGTTACGCCGATCACGAGGACATGTCGTCCCTGGTGTGTAGGAGCGGCACCGGCGGGTCCGACGGTTTCGGCTTCCTCTCCGCCTGCGCCGGTCTCGACGTGACGGGAATCGACCACGGCAAGGCTTCTTCGTGGCTCGCCCAGGCGAAGAAGGAAACCGATTCCCTGTACGAGAAGAAGGTCGCCGAGACCGGCAACAAGAAGGAGTACGTGGTCAGCGGGGTATTCACCTCGGGCCCGGTGGTGATGGTTCTCAACCGGGCGTACGAGAAGTACTCGCTGCGCATTCTCGGAGGCGCCGCGAAATAGCGGCGCGAGACCAGCACCATAGCGGCGGCCGGCCGCACGCGAAGGGCCTTGCCGGTGACGGCGGGGCCCTTCGCCTTGCGCGTCGGGCTTCCGGCGGTCAGCAGAGAAGCTGGGCGGTCTTCTGCTTGTACTCCCGCATTTCGCTTTCCTCGTAGCCCTGTTTCTTCAGGCTCTCCATCAGGTCCGCCGTGTCACCGCACAGGCGGGGAAGCTGCTGGTCGAGGTAGGATTTGACGCCCTTGGCGGGCAGTTGCTCCCACTTCCGCCTGGCCTCCGAGTTCTTCTCGTGGGCGTAGGAGAAATCAACCCATTCCTTCTCCTTGCCGGTCAGGCCGGATGTGTCGACGGACGCGCTGCTTCCCCCGCATGAGGCGACCAGGAGCGCGCATGCCACCAGGAGACATATGCGTGTTTTCTTCACAGCACTCTCTTCTAAGTGAACTCCAGCGGCCCATCGTACCGTTCGGAAGATCTTCGAGACACCCTTGCCATTAAGCCCGAGCCGCCCCCTCCATGAGTTTCTGGCCAGAATGTGAGAATTCCCGGCCTGTTGTCAGGTTCCTGCCCTAGACTCCGAGTGCTTTTAACCTAGGAATTGAGGAATCATGCGCGCTTCCAGACGTGTTCTGGCCCGTTTCGTCGCCCCGGCGGCAACCGCCCTCCTCGCCACGCTCGCCGTCGCCCCCATGGCCTCGGCGGCACCGATGGGAACGACGGCGGGGACGGTGGCCGGGACGACGGCCAAGGTCTGCGACAACATCTGCATCGACGGGGTGCGCGTGGCCACTCACGACGGCTATGACCGCGTCGTCTTCGACCTGGGGACGGGCACCCTGCCGCACGTCGGCATCGCCCAGACCACGGACCCCTCGTACGGGATGCCGAGCGGCGAGTCCAAGAACCTTTCCATCAGCGGCAGTTCATATCTGTTCGCCGACTTCTACCCGGCCCGCAGCGGCGACTACCCGGACACGAACCCGGTGGTGAAGCCGTTCGACCTGCCCACCGTCAAGGGCGTGCAGTTCTTGTACGAGCAGCACTCGACCCCCGCCTTCGGCATCACCCTCAACGGCCCGGTCTCGCACTACAACGTCTTCACGCTGACCGCCCCGAACCGCGTCGTCATCGACGTGTACCGCTAGGGTCTCCGCGCCGCTCGGCGCCATCCTCCTCGGGACCGCCGCGAACCGCTCGCGCCAGGGCAACGGCGGTGCCTCGCCGGGCCGTTGCTCCGGCCACCGGGCAAGGTGCTCCCGTTCGGCCCGGCTCTGTACGCAGGCGGGGCACAGCGTCTCGTCCGCCCGGGGCCGGAAGACATGTTCGGGCCCATCGCCCGCGCACAGCACATGCGGCCGCGGCACGGGCGACGGCGGGGCGGAGGCGGGCGCGGACGGCTCGGGCATCTTCTGTACGAGCCGGTGGCGTACGAACCCGACCGCCGACCGCACCCCGTCCGCAGGCAGCCCGCTCACCAGCGCGAGACGCAGCTCCGCCGTCTGCACTCCGCGCCGCAGCCAGTCCGCCGCCGCCCCGGAGAGGACCGTCGCGCATGAAGCCGTCGTCCGGCTGTGGTTCCCGGATCGAACCGAGCCAGTACGCCCAGTAGTTGAGGTTTGCGGCCTCGGCGGAGTCGTCGTCCGCCAAGCCCTTCTCGATGAAGTCCAGCAGCGGTTGACGGTCACCGAGCCGCACCAGCGCGGTGCCGGTTGATCGTGCGGTGGCCCACCGCGGATTCCAGCCACGTGCGGAGATCAGGTCGCGGCGGCCGTGCAGAGCGCCTGTGATCCACGACGTTGCCTCGGGGCTGCTGTCGTACGAGCAGAGGTAGAGGGCCTGGCGGTGAAGCGGCAGCCCATCGTCTCCGGCCCGCAAGGCGGAATCGGCAGTGTCCCGGAGGCGGGCGAAGAACGCGTTGCGGTCGGGCTGGGGCAGCAGCGGTGCCTTGGCAACAGGGCCACGGCGTCCCGTCGCTGCTCTTCCCGCGAGCGCGGGCGGGACGGTTCCGTTCAGAGCCCAGGCGATCATGTGGGCCGTATCGCGGGTATGCACCCAGCTTGCGAGGGGGTGGCGGGCGCTGATCTCCGGATGGAGCGTAGAGGTGATGACGCGTTCCGCGTCCATCGCCGGATCGAGAAGGTGAAGAACCTTGGAATCCGCGCCCAGGGCGAGTAACCGGCGTCGGACGTCGAGAAGGGCACCGGCCTTCACCTTGGCGAGCGGCCGTCGTCCGGTCTCCCAGCCCTGCCAGGTGGCGAGATCGATCCCCATCGCTTCGGCCATTCCGGCCTGCGTGCGGGTGCTCGTACTCTCCCGGGCGACACGCAGGACGAACCCGGCGATCGTGCCCACGGTCGCGTACCCGCGTGTGACGTTCTTGACGGCCATGTCACCTCCTGCACCGTCTGTCGTCGAACCCGTACCCGCAGTCAGTCCTACTACATCCACGGTGACCGTAGCTTCTGGTTCGACAACAACCGCTGTCGTCAAGGAGGCCGGAATGGCTACGGCAGTTGAGCCCCGCGTGCGCCCTTGGGGGCCGAACGGCTCGCCCCGTACCCGACCGTCACCCGCCTTCCCCACACCTCGGTCACGCTCGACCCGGGCACCCAGCTCGGCGCCTACACCGACCACACCGGTGCGGTGATCGAGATGGGCAAGCACGGCACCAGCAAGGGCACCGAGACGAACACGACCACGAACAGCGACTCCCAGAACGACCAGGGACACGACCAAGACTCCCAGCAGGACTGACCGGTGACCGACGAGAGGCCGGTGCTGGTGGCCACCGAGGCGGACGATCTCACCGCGGACATGGTGATCACCGAGCTGAACCGGCGCAAAGTGCCGGTGACCAGGTTCAATCCGGCCGACATCGGGGCGGCCCTGACGGTCTCCGCTCGGTTCGGAAGCTGCCCGGCCCACGTGGC
>NZ_JBHVFF010000335.1:0-8404 GCF_042801895.1 Streptomyces sp. NPDC057543
AAGCTCGACGTCAAGAAGGTCGCCGACCCCGAGGGCGGCGAGCGCGCCGTCATCACCCTCGACGGCAAGTACCTGCCCACCAAGCCCTTCTGACCTTACGTCAGCGCATATCAGCGGCCCATGACGCGGCGGGCCGGAACGGAATTCCCGGCCCGCCGCCCGTGCCCGCTTCCTGTGCCCGTGACACAACACACCAGCAGAACACCCCATTCCGGAGGACATCCCATGGACTTCGTGCAGCACACCATCGATCTCGCCCGCAAGAACGTCGAAGAGGGCGGGCGCCCCTTCGCCACCGTCATCGTCAAGGACGGACAGATCCTCGCGGAGAGTGCCAACAAGGTCGCGCAGACCACCGACCCCACCGCCCACGCCGAGATCCTCGCCATCCGCGAGGCCTGCACCAAGCTCGGCACCGAGCACCTGGTCGGCACCACCATCTATGTGCTCGCCCATCCGTGCCCCATGTGCTTGGGCTCGCTGTACTACTGCTCCCCCGACGAGGTCGTCTTCCTCACCACCCGCGACGCATACGAGCCGCACTACGTGGACGACCGCAAGTACTTCGAACTCGACACCTTCTACGACGAGTTCGCCAAGGACTACGAGCAGCGCCGGCTTCCCATGCGCTACGACCCGCAGGACTCCGCCGTCGACGTCTACCGGCTTTGGCAGAAGCACAACGGCGGCAACCGGCGAATCGAAGGAGCACCGACCGTCTGAGTCCGAGGCTCCGATGCCCCTTCCACCGGGGCGGCAGGGCCCGCCGGGTGACCGGCCCGGCCGTCCACACCCTGGTCGCGGGAGGTCCAGCGCCCGCCACACACCGTCACCCAGCTACTCCGACGCTGTCACGGCAGCGGTACAGGACAACCCTGCTCTCGCGGGCGTCGGTCGCGTACTTCTGCCGTGATGGGGAACAACTCCTCTACGAGAGGTCGGCAGAACCTCGTGACCGCACGAGCCGACGCGCTCGGGCCATGTCCATCGCATGCCGCGTCCCACGGGCTCATGCGATGCCGTGCCGGGCACGCCGTACGGCAGCAGGAGGTTCCGCCCTCCGCAGAGCCGCTCCTCGGAGGAGTTCTCCGATGACCACCACATTCAAAATCACGTCTCTGTCGCCCGCACACCGCGACCATCTCCTGAGCCTTGCCGACAACGTCTTTTTCCCCGCCGGACACCGGCTCTTCGAGGAACACACGACTGCCGACCACTTCTGGATCATGAAGACGGGCACCGTGACCCTCGACTCGCAGCTCCCCCACCGGCGTCGCGCGGAAATCGAGTCCCTGGGGCCGGGCGAGCTGATCGGGCTGTCCTGGCTCTTCCCGCCCTTCGAGTGGGAGCTCGGAGCCGAGACGGTGAGCCCCGTCCGCGCCTATCAATTCGACGCATCCCAGATCCGCGCACTCTGCCGGTCGGACCCCGAATTCGGATTCGCGATCAGCCAATGGGTCGGCCTGGTACTCACCCAACGGCTGCACGCGACGCGCGGCCGATTGCTCGACCTCTACGAATCCGCCGCGCGGGCCTGAGAGGTCCCTGGGGTCTCGATGTAATGCCCGTGGTCGCCGCCGGGGCACCGCGGGAGTACGTCGGACGGCCGTCCGGGGACGGGAGCGGGATTCGGATGTTCCCGGATTCGAGTGTTCGCGGATTCGAGTGTTCGCGGATGCGCTGTTCCCGCCCCGTCAGTCGTCCCCGTCAGTCGTCCCCGTCAGTCGTCGGACACCGTGAAGAGTCCGCCGTCCGGGTCGCGGATGACGAAGGCGTCCTTCGCGGAACCGGCGAGCGAGGGTATCGGTGAGGAGTCGCCCCCGGCCTCGATGGCGGCCGCGGCGGCCTCTTTGCTGTCCTGGACGTGGAAGTCGACGTTCCAACGGGGCCTGATCTTCGGGTCCGGGGCGGTTTCGATGCCTCCGCCGCGCAGGGTGGCGACGGTGTCTCCCGCGAGTTGGACGAGGACGTGGTCCTGCGCGTAGTCGACCGTGCAGCCGCCCGGCGGTTGGGCCCAGTCGAAGACCTCGGCGTAGAAGATGGCGGCCTCGAACGCGTGGCGTGTCTGCAGGTCGAGCCGGGCGGGAGCGCTGCCCCGCCCCACCGACCAGGCCAGGGCCGGGCCTTCCCAGAAGCCGAAGACGGCCCCGTCCCGGTCGGCGGCGAGAGCGGCGCGCCCCGCGCCGAGCTTCAGCGGACCGATCGCGAGCGTGGCGCCGCGTTCCCGGACCCGGTCGGCCGTCTCGTCGGCGTCGCGGACGGCGAAGTACGGGGTCCAGACGGTGGGAGGGCCGCCGGGTGAGCAGGCTCCGATTCCGGCAACGGGTTCGCCGTGCGCCATGGCGACGGAGAAGTTGTTCCCGAGGGTGCTGGCACGGAATTCCCAGTCCATGACCTCGGTGTAGAAGGACTGAGCCGCGTGCAGATCGCGTGCTATCAGGTTCACCCAGCAGGGCGCCCCGGCGACCGGCATGATCCGTTCGAGGGCCGGCATTCGATGCTCCTTCCGGTGAACCAGTCGTGCGGGCGACGGGTGGCGAGGCGCGTGGCCCGGTCTTCAGGCTTTGGTGGTACGGCCGCTCAGCAGGTCGCGTACGCGGTCCACCAGCCCTGCGCCGGGGGCGAGCAGTTTGTTGGCGGGCGGGGTGTCGGGGAGCAAGGGGTGCGGGCGGGTGGGAGCCGTCTCCTTGGACCGGCGCACCAGCTCCCCCAGCTCGTCCAGCTTCTCGGGGGAACAGGACGCCGCGAGCCTCGGGAAGAGGTCGTGCTCCTCCTCGTCGATGTGGGAGGCAACCTCCGACTTCAGCTTCGCGACGGTGTCGTCGAACTGCGGATCATTGGCGTGCAGGCCTTCGAGGTCCTTGAGCACCTGCTCGACCTGGGCGTGTTCGGCGAGTTCCTCGGCCGCCAGCCCCTTCCCGTCGCGGACGTTTTTACGAAGGGCCGGAAACAGGTGCATCTCCTCGGCCACCGAGTGCCGCACCAGCTCCGCCGTCAGCCGGTTCGCCAGTGCACGCCGCTGCGGATGATCGACCGGCTGTGCCTCGATCCGGGCAAAGAGCTCCTCCAGCTCGCGATGATCGGCCGTGAGCTCAGCGATCACGTTGCCGCCGTGAACCATGACGGTCCCTTTCTCAGGTCGGGTTCGCCGCGCCTCGACGCGGCGTGCGAATGCTTCGGCCCATTCCCGTAACCGACCGTGCCCCTTCGCCACTCGGCCGACGAGGGACTGTGGAGGACGACCGGCAGGTCCGCTTCATGCCCTCACCGTGTACCCGGCGGAACATCACCGCACCCCGGAGCCGCTGCGTCCGCGCCCGATCCCGCATCGCCCGCCCGCACGCGGAACCACCGGCTCGACACCCTGCCGACGTCGACCGAATGACGGGAGCCGCCCACCGCCTCGCCCGCACCGCAAACATCGTCACCGCCTCGATCTGCCCATGCGCGTCAGCTCCATCCGGTTGTAAAATGTCGTCCAAAGGATGACAAATGCGATGTCATGCGGACGATGACGCGCAAAGGAGACAGCGATGGCGCGGGCAGTGGGCATTGACCTGGGAACGACGAACTCCGTGGTGTCCGCGCTCGAGGCCGGCGAGCCGACGGTCATCGCGAACACCGAGGGCGCGCGGACCACTCCGTCGGTAGTCGCCTTCGCGAAGAACGGCGAGGTACTGGTCGGCGAGGTGGCCAAGCGGCAGGCGGTGACGAACGTCGAGCGCACGGCGCGGTCGGTCAAGCGGCACATGGGGGATCCCCATTGGCGTTTCCCCGAGTCCGGCGACATCGACGGCAAGCGGTACACCGCGCAGGAAATCTCCGCTCGAGTGCTGCAGAAGCTGAAGCGGGATGCCGAGGCGCATCTCGGGGAGGACGTCACCGACGCGGTGATCACCGTCCCGGCGTACTTCAACGACGCTCAGCGCACCGCGACCAAGGAGGCTGGACAGATCGCGGGCCTGAAGGTGCTGCGGATCATCAACGAACCGACGTCCGCCGCGCTGGCGTACGGCCTGGACAAGGAGAACGACCAGACGATCCTCGTGTTCGACCTCGGTGGCGGCACCTTCGATGTGTCCCTGCTGGAGATCGGTGAGGGCCTGGTCGAGGTGAAGGCGACCAACGGCGACACGCACCTCGGTGGTGACGACTGGGACCAAGCAGTTGTCGACCACCTGGTCAAACAGTTCAAGAACGGCTACGGCGTGGACCTGTCCAAGGACAAGATGGCTCTCCAGCGTCTGCGCGAGGCCGCCGAGAAAGCGAAGATCGAGCTGTCGTCCGCGACGGAGACGACGATCAACCTGCCCTACATCACGGCGTCCGCCGAGGGCCCACTGCATCTCGAGGAGAAGCTGACGCGCGCCCAGTTCGAGCAGCTCACGGCGCCTCTGCTGGAGCGCTGCAAGGGTCCGTTCCACAACGCGATCAAGGATGCCGGGATCAAGGTGTCGGACATCGATCACGTGATTCTGGTGGGCGGTTCGACGCGGATGCCGGCGGTGACCGAGCTGGTGAGGGAGCTGACCGGCAAGGACCCGCACAAGGGTGTGAACCCGGACGAGGTCGTCGCCATCGGTGCCTCGCTCCAGGCCGGTGTCCTCAAGGGCGAGGTCAAGGACGTCCTGCTGCTCGACGTCACTCCGCTGTCCCTCGGTATCGAGACCAAGGGCGGCATCATGACGAAGCTCATCGAGCGCAACACCACGATCCCGACCAAGCGCTCCGAGATCTTCACGACGGCCGAGGACAACCAGCCGTCCGTCCAGATCCAGGTCTACCAGGGCGAGCGCGAGATCGCGGCGTACAACAAGAAGCTCGGAATGTTCGAGCTGACCGGCCTGCCGCCGGCCCCACGTGGAGTCCCGCAGGTCGAGGTCGCGTTCGACATCGACGCGAACGGCATCATGCACGTCACCGCCAAGGACCTCGGCACCGGCAAGGAACAGAAGATGACCGTCACCGGCGGCTCCTCGCTGCCGAAGGACGACATCGACCGCATGGTGCGCGAGGCCGAGCAGCACGCGGAGGAGGACCGTCGGCGCAAGGAGGCCGCCGAGACGCGCAACCAGGCGGAGGGGCTGGTCTACCAGACCGAGCAGCTGCTGCGGGACAACGCCGACAAGATCCCGGCGGATGTGCGTTCCGAGACCGAGGCCGCCCTGGCCGAGGTCAAGGAGAAGCTCAAGGGCGAGGACACAGCCGAGATCCGTACCGCCACCGAGAAGGCGGCGGCCGCCGCGCAGCGGATCGGCACCGCCCTGTACGCACAGGCGCAGGGCGGCCAGTCCACTGGCGGCGGTACGGCAGGCAGCGGCTCGCCCGGCGGCACGGACACCGGTGAGGAGGAGGTCGTCGATGCGGAGATCGTCGACGACGAGCAGAAGGGAGGCACGGGATGAACGAGAACCCGCACCTCCGGCATCAGGGTGAGCGGCCACTTGTGCTGGTGCGCGACTGGCGCGGGCCCGCCCCGGTCACCCTCCCGTCCCGGCGCCGCCGGGACGCGGGGACGGATCGGGCGCGAGCGGGAGCCGAAGGTGCACGGCTGGACGAGGCACGCACGCATGACGCACGGCGGCAGGAAGCACGACCGCGTGAGCAGATCGCGGAGTTGACCGCGGACCTGCAGCGGCTGAAAGCCGAGTACGACAACTACCGCAAGCGGGTGCGCCGCGACCGCCTGGCGATACGGGAGATCGCCGTGGCCAATGTCCTCACCGGTCTGCTTCCGGTCCTGGATGTCATGGAAGAGGTCCACCGGCAGGGCGACGACCACGGCGCAGCGGCCGTTCTCTCCGGCTCACTTCAGGACCGGCTCGCTGCCCTGGGCCTGCGAACCGTCGGTGCGGCGGGTGAACCCTTCGACCCCCACACCCATGAAGCGATCACGTACGACGCCTGCGGCGCGGCCCGTGAGGCCGTATGCACCGAGGTGCTGCGGCAGGGCTACCGGGTCGGCGACCACCTCCTGAGACCGGCCCAGGTGGCGGTGACTGGGCCCACCTCCGCGGCGTAGCCTCGCGTGCCGGCGGATGAAAGGAGCGCTCGGTATGAGCCAGGCGGAATCCTTCGGCGCCGACGACGACGCGCCCGACGCCCGACTGGAGCAGCCGACCGGCGTACTGGACTCGGTCCGTGTGGCGGTGGTGGCATTGGACGCCGCCGGGCGGATCGTGTTGTGGGGCCCGCAGGCCGAGGAACTGTTCGGCTACTCCGCGCAGGAGGTACAGGGCCGAAACGCGGCGCAGCTGCTGGTTCATGACCCGTACAGGGATCTGGTGACCGGCAAGTGCCGGACGATGGTCGAGACCGGCGAGGGCTGGGCCGGTGTCTTTCCCGTCCGGCACAAGGGCGGCGGTACCCGGCCGGTCGAATTCCACTGCGCACGACTACCGGTGGGGCAGGGGGAGTTCTACACGCTGGGCATCGTCACGGACGCGTCGAAACTGCGTGAAGTGGAACGGGACGTCGCGTTGTCCACGCAGCTGATCGCCCAGTCGCCGATCGGGTTGGAGGTGCTGGACACCGATCTACGGTATGTCGCCGTCAATCCGGCAATGGAACGGATGCACGGCCTGTCCGCCAAGGACCACCTCGGCCGGGGTTTCCGCGAAGTCCTGCCCTCCGTCAGTGTCGACGCGTCCGAGGCGGCGGTCAGGGAAGTACTCAAGACCGGAATCCCGCAAGTCGACAAGTACACCATTGGCCGCACCCCGGCCGACCCCGACACCGATCGTGCCTGGTCCGTCTCCGTCTACCGGCTGGAGGATCCCCATGGAGAGGTGCTGGGTGTCGCCACGTCGGTGGTGGAAGTCACCGATCGGTACGGCGCGATCTCAGCGGCGGCCCTGGCCCGGCAGCGCCTGTCCCTGATCGCCGAGGGCTCCGCCCGCATCGGCACCAGCCTGGAGATGGAGCAGACAGCCCGCGAGCTGGCCGGTGTCGTGGTACCCGAACTCGCCGACATCGCGGTCGTGGACGTACTCGACTCCGCCCTGGATGATCGCCGCCCCGCGACACCTGCCAACGGCCCGGCGCTCTTTCGCACCCTCGCCGTGGAGGCCGGCTGCCTCACCGAGGCGGCCCTCGCCGTGGGGATGGCCGACGACCTGGTCAGCTACGACGCCAACCGCCTGCCCACCCGGTGCGTACGGACCGGTCGCCCCGTCGTCGTGAAGCACGTCGACGAATGGGATCTGGCCCGCATCGCCCGTGACGCCGGATCCGCCGCTGTCCTGGCCAGCGCCGGTATCCATTCGTATCTCGCGATACCGCTGGCCACCCTGGGCGGGGCGTTCGGCGTCCTGGGCCTGATGCGCGGCCGCAATCCGGCCTCCTTCACCGAGGACGACGTCACTCTGGCGGGCGAGCTGGCCGGCCGGACCGCGGTGTCCCTCGACAACGCACGCCTGTACCAGAGCGTCCGCAACACCGCGGTGACGCTCCAGCGCAGTCTGCTGCCGCAGCCGGCGCCGCCCGAGCTTCTGGAGGTCGCCACCCGTTACGAACCGGCCGGAACCTCCACGGAGGTCGGCGGCGACTGGTTCGACGTCATTCCCCTCGCGGGGGACAGGACCGCGCTCGTGGTGGGCGACGTGATGGGCAGCGGCATCGACGCGGCCGCCGCGATGGGCCGCCTGCGCACCGCCACCGCCACTCTGGCCGGCCTCGACCTGCCGCCCGCCGAGGTATTGCGGCACCTCGACAGGATCACCGCGGGTCTGGAGCCGTACATCGCCACCTGCGTCTATGCGGAATACGACCCGCACAGCGACCGGTGCTGCATCGCCGCGGCCGGACACCTGCCCCCCGCACTGACACGCGCCGGTCAGCGCCCCGAGCTGCTCGACCTGCCCACGGGTGCGCCTCTCGGGGTCGGCGGCGTCCCCTTCGAGGCGGCCATCGTCCCCCTGCACCCCGGTGACCAACTGGTTCTCTATACCGATGGGTTGGTCGAAACACGCCGTGTTGCCATCGACGAGCGCCTGAACGTCCTCCTCGACGTGCTCGAGGGCCCCGACCGCTCGTTGGACGAAACCTGCGACCGGCTCCTGGACACGCTGCGCGATCCGGACGATCACGACGACGTGGCCATACTCATCGCCCGTCCCCGACAGCGCCCGTGACGAAACGGCCTGAGGGACCGAGCCGACCGTTGCGCGCGGAAGGACACCGGCGACACCGACGAGACATTCGTGATCGCTTCACGCGGGTCGTCGCCGTCGACGCGTACGGGAACACCTCCCCGGCCGCGTCACTGACGTTCGGCAAGTAGTAGAGGCTCACCAACTTCATTAGCGATCCCTAGTGTTGTGTATGATTGTGCGCATGGAGTTGTTGCGCATGTCCAAAGCCGCAGAGCGTCTGGGCATCCATCCGATGACGCTTCGTCAGTGGG
>NZ_JBHVFF010000336.1:0-8403 GCF_042801895.1 Streptomyces sp. NPDC057543
GGAAACGAACCGGGCGGGGCCGTCGACATCAGGGACCGGTGTGTCAGGCGAGCAGAGCCGGAATGGTCGCCTCGTGCGCCGTGCGCAGCTCGCTCAGCGGAATGCTGAACTCGCCCTGGATCTCGATCTCCTCGCCGTCCACGACACCGATGCGGGTGACGGGCAGCCCCCGCGCCCCGCACATGTCGTTGAACCGGAGCTCCTCGCTGCGCGGAACGGAGACGACCGCGCGCCCCGCCGACTCGGAGAAGAGGAAGGTGAACGCGTCCAGACCCTCCGGCACGACCAGCCGGGCACCCTTCCCGCCGCGCAGGCAGGACTCGGTGACCGCCTGGATCAAGCCGCCGTCGGAAAGGTCGTGCGCCGCGTCGATCATGCCGTCGCGGGAGGCCGAGATCAGGATCTCGCCGAGCAGCTTCTCGCGGCCCAGATCGACCTTGGGCGGCATGCCGCCCAGGTGGCCGTGGACGACCTCGGACCAGGCCGAGCCGCCGAATTCCTCACGCGTGTCGCCCAGCAGGTAGAGGAGCTGACCCTCTTCCGCGAAGGCGACCGGCGTACGCCGGGTGACATCGTCGATCACACCGAGCACGGCCACGACCGGCGTCGGGTGGATCGCCGTCTCACCGGTCTGGTTGTACAGCGACACATTGCCGCCGGTGACCGGGGTGCCCAGCTCCAGGCAGCCGTCCGCGAGACCACGGGTGGCCTCGGCGAACTGCCACATGACGTCCGGGTCCTCGGGCGAACCGAAGTTCAGGCAGTCCGAGATCGCGAGCGGCTTGGCACCGGAGGCGGCGACATTGCGGTACGACTCCGCCAGCGCGAGCTGCGCACCGGTGTACGGGTCGAGCTTGGCGTACCGGCCGTTGCCGTCGGTCGCCATGGCCACGCCCAGGTTCGACTTCTCGTCGATCCGGACCATGCCGGCGTCCTCGGGCATCGCGAGCACGGTATTGCCCTGCACGAACCGGTCGTACTGGTCCGTGATCCAGGACTTCGACGCCTGGTTCGGCGAGGCGACCAGCCGGAGGACCTGCTCACGCAGCTCCGCGCCGTTCGCCGGGCGGGCCAGCTTGCCCGCGTCGTCGGCCTGCAGCGCGTCCTGCCAGGACGGGCGGGCGAACGGGCGGTGGTACGTCGGACCCTCGTGCGCGACGGACCGCGGCGGTACGTCCACGATCTGCTCGCCGTGCCAGAAGATCTCCAGCTGGGAGCCCTCGGTCACCTCACCGATGACGGTGGCGATGACGTCCCACTTCTCGCAGATCTCCAGGAAGCGCCCGACATGCTGCGGCTCGACGATCGCGCACATGCGCTCCTGCGACTCGCTCATGAGGATTTCCTCGGGCGAGAGGGAGGAGTCGCGCAGCGGCACGGTGTCCAGCTCGACGCGCATACCGCCGGAACCGGCGGAGGCCAGCTCGGACGTGGCGCAGGACAGGCCCGCACCGCCGAGGTCCTGGATGCCCGCGACGAGCTTCTCCTTGAAGATCTCCAGGGTGCACTCGATGAGGAGCTTCTCCTGGAACGGGTCGCCCACCTGGACGGCCGGACGCTTCGCGGGGCCGGTCGACTCGAAGGTCTCCGAGGCCAGCACCGAGACGCCGCCGATGCCGTCGCCGCCGGTACGGGCGCCGTAGAGAATCACCTTGTTGCCGGGCCCGGAGGCCTTGGCCAGGTGGATGTCCTCGTGCTTCATCACGCCGATGCAGCCGGCATTGACCAGCGGGTTGCCCTGGTAACAGGCGTCGAAGACGACCTCGCCGCCGATGTTCGGCAGGCCCAGGCAGTTGCCGTAGCCGCCGATGCCCGCGACGACGCCCGGCAGGACGCGCTTCGTGTCGGGGTGGTCGGCCGCACCGAAGCGAAGCGGGTCGACGACCGCGACCGGGCGGGCACCCATGGCGAGGATGTCGCGGACGATGCCGCCGACGCCGGTCGCCGCGCCCTGGTAGGGCTCGATGTACGAGGGGTGGTTGTGCGACTCGACCTTGAAGGTGACCGCGTAACCCTGACCGACATCGACGACACCGGCGTTCTCACCGATACCGACGAGCATCGCGTCGTTGGCGGGGACCTTCTCGCCGAACTGCTTGAGGTGCACCTTGCTGCTCTTGTAAGAGCAGTGCTCGGACCACATCACGGAGTACATGGCGAGCTCGGCACCGGTGGGCCGGCGGCCCAGGATCTCGCGGATCCGGGCGTACTCGTCCTCCTTGAGGCCGAGCTCCTTCCAGGGCTGCGCGACGTCCGGGGTCTCGGCCGCGTGCTTGACCGTATCCAGGCTCATGCGTTGACCAGCTTCTTGATGATCGAGGTGAAGAAACCGAGACCGTCGGTGCGGCCGGTGCCGATCAGCGGCTCGACGGCGTGCTCCGGGTGCGGCATCAGACCGACGACGTTGCCCGCGGCGTTGGTGATGCCGGCGATGTCGCGCAGCGAGCCGTTGGGGTTCACGTCCAGGTAGCGGAAGGCGACCCGGCCCTCCGCCTCCAACTCGTCGAGCACCCGCTCGTCGGCGACGTAACGCCCGTCCATGTTCTTGAGCGGTACGGAGATCTCCTGGCCCGCGGAGTAGTCCGCCGTCCAGGCCGTCTCCGCGTTCTCGACGCGCAGCTTCTGGTCGCGGCAGATGAAGTGCAGGTGGTTGTTCTGCAGCATCGCGCCGGGCAGCAGGTGCGCTTCGGTCAGGATCTGGAAGCCGTTGCAGATGCCGAGGACCGGCATCCCCGCCCGCGCGTTCTCGATGATCGTCTCCATGACCGGCGAGAAGCGGGAGATGGCTCCGGCCCGCAGATAGTCGCCGTAGGAGAATCCGCCCGCCAGGATGACCGCGTCGACCTGGTGCAGGTCCTTGTCGCGGTGCCACAGCGATACGGGTTCGGCACCCGCGACACGTACGGCCCTCAGGCTGTCCTTGTCGTCGAGCGTGCCGGGAAAGGTGACGACTCCGATACGAGCAGTCACTTCGACTCCTCGGCCTTCTCCACCTTCACGGTGAAGTCCTCGATGACGGTGTTGGCGAGGAAAGTCTCGGCCATCTCGTGAATACGACCGAGGGCGGCGTCGTCGACCGGCCCCTCGACCTCCAGCTCGAAACGCTTTCCCTGACGTACGTCCGCGATTCCCTCGAAGCCGAGACGGGGCAGTGCGCGCTGCACCGCCTGTCCCTGCGGGTCGAGGATCTCGGGCTTGAGCATGACGTCGACTACGACGCGTGCCACTGGCACTCCCGGTGGTGGTGTGATGCGGCTGTTTCTCCGGGGGGTTCCCCAGACCCCCGCAGGTCCCCTCAGCCTACCTGGCCAGAATTTCTACGCGGGTAGATAAGGAGAACCGTCGTTCACACCCAGATATCGGCGTGACAACACATGGGGAAAGTCCTGCAAAAAAAATCCTCACCGATGACACACATAGAAGGCTGACACGCGGAGTTAATTGGATGGACTTCACAATGCGGCACCCACCGCTGTACAAATGATTACCGGGGAATGCAGAATTGCCCTAAACAGTCGACGCCGGTCGGCTCACATCCACCCACATCCGCCCGACAGCCGGAAGGCCGGCATCAGCGCATGTCAGACGCGTCGATGCCGTAGGAAAGGTCCGATATCCGTGGCTCAGCGCGTAGTGGTCACCCTCTTCGACGACATCGACGGGGGAGCAGCGACGGAAACGGTCACCTTCTCCCTGGACGGGAAGTCGTACGAGATCGACCTCAGCCAGTCCAACGCAAAGAAACTGCGCAAGATTCTGGCGCCGTACATCACGGCAGGTCGAAAGCAGACAAATGCCAGTAAGCGCGGCAGGACTCCCACCTCGTACCGGCACACCTCGCTCGCACCCGACCCGGCGGCCGTGCGCGCCTGGGCCCGCTCCCACGGGATGGAGGTACCGGCCCGCGGCCGGATCCCCAAGAAGGTCTACGAGGCGTTCAGCGAAGCCAGTTGAGGCCCCAGCCCCAGGGCAGGCCCCGGACAGGTCGCCCGCGCCGGTCGCCACGACCGGGCGCCGGGACGATCTTCGGGCGTTCCCGCACACCCCTCGACGACACCGTGCGGCCGCCGACTTGCGCTACACCCCCGCAGGTCGGCTAAAGTCTGGAGCACGCCGAGGGGCAAGGCCGCAAAGCCGAACCTCACGCAGCGTGCGGGTGTAGTTCAGTAGCAGAACATCCCCCTTCCAGGGGGAAGGCGCAGTGTGCAATTCCTGTCACCCGCTCTGCATCGCTCTTATCGACCACTCCGGTGAATCGGGTAGAGTAGTGCTCGCACCGCTCGATGGATCCCCTTACGGGGAGTACAATCGGCGGCAGCAATGCGGACGTGGCTCAGTTGGTAGAGCATCACCTTGCCAAGGTGAGGGTCGCGAGTTCGAATCTCGTCGTCCGCTCTTGATCGGATTGTTCGAAGGCCCTGGTCGATATCGACCAGGGCCTTCGTCGTATTCCCTGGTTCGCGACTCTGCCTCATGACCCATGACGTTTGTCATGAGCAGTGGTGACAGCTCGCACTGCTCGCGGCGACGATCCGGCGGAAATCTGTAGGCATGACGAGCGACGACATTCCCAGCGGCCGTGCGGGCGGCGCCATGGCGGACATCACAGCCGGCTCCGTGACCACAGATTCCGTGACCACCCACTCCGTGGCCGCTTCCATGACCGATTCCGTGATCGAGGCCGGCGGGGTGCGGCGGCGCTACGCCGGTGGCTTCGAGGCCGTGGCCGGTGTCTCCTTCTCGGTGGCGCGCGGTGAACTCTTCGCCCTGCTCGGCACGAACGGCGCCGGAAAGACCTCCACCGTCGAACTGCTGGAGGGCCTGGCGCGGCCCGACGGCGGCACGGTGCGGGTGCTCGGCCACGACCCGTACCGCGAGCGTGCCGCCGTCCGGCCCCGGATCGGGGTGATGCTCCAGGAGGGCGGCTTCCCGTCCGAGTTGACCGTCACCGAGACCGTACGAATGTGGGCGGGGTGCACCAGTGGCGCCCGGCCGACCGGTGAGGCGCTGGACCTGGTCGGGCTCTCCCATCGGGCGCGCGTACGGGTCAAGCAGCTCTCCGGCGGCGAGCGGCGCCGCCTCGACCTCGCGCTGGCCCTGCTCGGCCGGCCCGAGGTGCTGTTTCTCGACGAGCCGACCACCGGACTCGACGCCGAAGGACGGCGCGACACCTGGACGTTGGTACGGGAGCTGCGCGACGGCGGCATCACCGTCCTGCTCACCACGCACTACCTGGAGGAGGCCGAGACGCTCGCCGACCGGCTGGCGATCATGCACCGGGGGCGGATCGTGACGGCGGGCACCACCGCCGAGGTGACGGCGGCCCGCCCCGCCCGCATCCGGTTCGAGCTGCCCGAAGGCGTCCCGGCGGCGCGGCTTCCGCTGTCGCTGCGGGCGGCCGCCGAAGGTCGCAGCGTCGAGATCCGTACCCACCACCTGCAGGAGTCGCTGGCTGAACTGCTGCTCTGGGCGCGGGAGTCGGACGTGACACTGCTCGGGCTCGATGCCCGGTCGGCCTCGCTCGAAGAGGCGTTTCTCGATATCGCGCAGAGCGCGTCGGAGCCCAAGTCGGCGCCCGGGTCGGAGCCGGCGCCCGAGTCCGAGAAGGTGGCTGCCGCATGACGAGCACAACGATGTCCGGACGGCTGAACGCTCTCGGACGGGCCGAACTTACCCTGCTCGCCCGGAACAGGACCGCGGTCTTCGTCGCGCTGCTGGTGCCCCTGGCGATGGTCGTGGCCATGAAGTCGACGCTGGAGCAGGTCGATCTGGGCGGGACCGGCCTGACCGTGGCCGGGGCCGCGCTCACCGGCGGCATCGGCATGGTGCTGATGCAGGTCGTGTACATGAACCTGGTCGCCGCGTATGTGGCACGGCGTGAGGACCTGGTCCTGAAACGGCTGCGTACCGGAGAGATCACCGACCGGGAGATCCTCGCCGGGACGGCGCTGCCGTCGGTCGCGCTGGCGCTGGCGCAGACGGTGCTGGTGGTGCTGGCCGGTGGGGTCGTGTTCGGCCTCGGTGCGCCGGAACGGCCCGAACTGCTCTTCGCGGGGCTGCTGTTGGGTGTGGTGCTGCTGACGGCGATGGCCGCGGCCACCTCCGCGGTGACCCGGACCGTGCAGACGGCGCAGATCACGACGCTGCCGCTGTTCCTCGTATCGATGATGGGCTCGGGGCTCTTCGTACCGCTGGAGGTCCTGCCGGACCGGGTGGCGGCCGCGTGCGAACTGTTGCCGGTGACCGGGGTGATGACGCTCGTACGGGCGGGCTGGCTCGGCGGGGCCGACGCGCACGACCTGATCGGGGCCGGGTCGGCCGCGCTGGCCTGGACGGTACTCGCAGTGTTTGCTGTGCAGCGGTGGTTCCGCTGGGAACCTCGACGCTGAGGGGGGTTGTGCCGTGTGGATGCAGCGGCGGGTGCGGGGCTGGCGCGGCCGCAGCGGGTTCGACAAGGTCGACCTGTATACGCGCGGCACGCTGTACAGCCTGGTGTGGTGCGCGGCGGTGGTGCAGACCCTGATGTCGGTGACACGGCCCGTGCGCGCCACGGCGCCCGCGGCGCTGATCGCCACGGCGATCCTCCTCGCCGTCGCCCAGGGGGTCTGCGGGACGGCACTGACCGCCGGGGGGCTCAAGAAGTATCTGGGCCGGGGAACCGTGGACCGGTGGCTGGTCGCCGTCGGAGCCGTGCTGCTGGTGGCGAACGCGGCGGCGATGCTGGCCCTCGCCTCGTTCACCGACGTGCGTGAATTCCCGCAGCTGGAGCTTGTGCTCAGCGCCTGCGTGGTGCCCATCTCCTGCGCGTTCGTACTCTTCGTCCAGAAGTGGGTGGCACTGCTTCAGCAGCTCGTCGTCGCTGTCGGGGTGTGCGCTGTGGTGGATCTGCTCGGCGGCGGCGGTGCGCTGGTGGCGTCTGCGTTCATCGCCACGGCGTTCGGTAGCGGGATGATGTCCGTCACCACGCGGATGTCCGCCTGGTCGCTGGGCGTGATGTGGAAGCTCCGCGAGGCGCAGGACCTGCAGGCCCGGCTGGCGGTCGCCGAGGAGCGGCTGCGGTTCGGCCGCGACATGCACGACGTACTGGGCCGGAATCTGGCCGTGATCGCGCTGAAGAGCGAGCTGGCGGTGGAGCTGGCCCAGCGCGGCAAGCCGGCGGCGGTGGACCAGATGGTCGAGGTGATGCGTATCGCCCGCACCTCCCAGCAGGAGGTGCGCGATGTCGTACGGGGATACCGGGAGGCCGATCTGCGCACCGAACTCGTGGGCGCGCAGAGCGTGTTGCGGGCGGCCGGGATCGAGTGCGAGGTTTCGGGCGACGGCGGCGACGCGCTGCCCGCGCCCGTGCAGTCGGCGCTCGGCTGGGTGGTGCGGGAGGCGGCGACCAATGTGCTGCGCCACGGCGATCCGCGGCAGTGCACGATCCGGCTCCGCACTTCGGCGGACGCGGCGGTGCTGGACGTGGCGAACGACGGCGCGCCGCGGGCGGACGCCGCGCCGCCCGGCGCCTCGCCGGGCTCGGGCCTGGCCGGCCTCCGGGAGCGGCTCGACGTGCTGGACGGCTCGCTGGAGGCGGACTCGGCCGGAAACGGATGGTTCAGGCTGACGGCCACCGTCCCGCTGCCGGGTACGCGTCCGGTTCGTCCCGCGTTCCGGTCCGCCCCGGCGTCCCTGAAGGAGACACGATGACGGCTGTACGGGTGCTGCTCGCCGACGACGAGCATCTGATCCGCGGCGCGCTGGCCGCGCTGCTGGCCCTGGAGGACGACCTCGTGGTGGTCGCGGAGGCGGCGACCGGCCCGGAGGCGTTGGCCATGGCGCGGGCCCACCGCCCCGATGTGGCGGTCCTCGATCTGGAGATGCCGGGCGCCGACGGTGTGAGTGTCGCCACATCCCTGCGGGCCGAACTGCCCGGCTGCCGGACGATGATCGTGACGAGTCACGGCCGGCCGGGCCATCTGAAACGGGCACTCGCGGCGGGTGTGCGGGCCTTCGTACCGAAGACCGTCAGCGCCCGGCAGCTGGCCGGGATCATTCGTACCGTGCATGCCGGAAACCGTTACGTGGACCCGGAGTTGGCGGCCGACGCGATCTCCGCCGGGGACTCGCCGCTGACCGCGCGCGAGGCGGAGGTGCTGGAGCTTGCGGCCGACGGGGCGCCGGTCGCGGAGATCGCGGAGCGGGCGTCGCTGTCCCAGGGAACCGTGCGGAACTACCTCTCGGCGGCCGCCGCGAAGCTCGGGGCGGAGAACCGACATGCGGCGGTGCGTCTCGCACGCGAGCGCGGATGGGTATAGTGGTTCTCGCGCTTCGGCGCTTGCGGACGTAGCTCAGTTGGTAGAGCGCAACCTTGCCAAGGTTGAGGTCGCCAGTTCGAACCTGGTCGTCCGCTCGGTTCAGCAA
>NZ_JBHVFF010000337.1:0-8296 GCF_042801895.1 Streptomyces sp. NPDC057543
CGACACCTCGAAGCATCAAGGGCGGCCGCGTCTCGTATGTCGCTGATCGATGCAGTTCAGCAGGTCGGGTGACCTGCGACGTTAAACGTCAAGCTGAGAAGTCGTATCTCAACCGATCACGGAACGTGCGGGTCGAACAGGTTTCCCGCCGGGGTGATCTTCCCGTTGTGCGCGCATGAAGACAGGGCCTCTCGGTAGCTCGGGGATGCGAATCTAACCGAGCAGTGCCGGGAGGCCCTGGTGTCGTTGTTGTACGCGTCCGAGCCCGTTCAGTTCAACTCGGTCGCCCCATCGTGTGATTGCCTCGCGCATGTGTACGGCAATGCTGCCGATCACCCCGACCGGGAACGCCAGTATCCGTCGGACATGACGGACGAAGAATGGGCGGCCATCCGGCCCTTGCTGCCCACGCCGTCCTGGCTGGAGGGCCGGGGCGGGCAGCCCGAGGGCTACTGCCACCGCCAGATGCTGGATGCGATCCGCTACCTGGTCGCGGGCGGGATCTCCTGGCGGGCGATGCCCGCGGACTTCCCTGATTGGGGCCGGGTCTATGCCTTCTTCCGCCGCTGGCGCGAGCACTGGCTGGTCGCGGAGTTCCATGACCGGCTGCGCGGGAAGGTGCGGGAGCGCGAGGGGCGCGAGGCGGAGCCGACGGCGGGGATCATCGACGCGCAGTCGGTGAAGGCCGCCGCGAACGTTCCCGCTGCCTCACGCGGCTTCGGCGGTGGAAAGTTGATCAACGGGCGGAAGCGGCACATCGTGACCGACTGCCTGGGCCTGCTGCTGGTCGTGGCCGTGACCGCCGCGAATACCGGGGACCGCGAAGCGGCCGTCGGCCTGCTGACCCGGTTGCGGGCTCTGCACCGGGGCATCTCGGGCCCGGCGAAGTGCGCCGCTGATCCCGGCGCCCCTATCGGGCGCGGCCGTTCCGACAGCCGCGGCGGCAGGCCACCCGCCTTCGACCGAGAGACCTACAAACAGCGCAACACCGTCGAACCGTGCATTAACCGCCTCAAACAATGGCGAGACATTGCCACCCGCTACGAGAAGACCGCCACCATCTACCTGGCCGGACTCCATATCGCGGGCATCTTCCTCTGGTCCGGCCGCTGACCTGCCGGGGCTGGCCCAAGAAGCGGCCTTCGCGGTGGTCGGGGCTGATGAAGAGGAATCCGCTACCGTAGCCAAAGTTAAGGAAGAACGGATCATCCCCCGCGTCCTCTCCCCGGTCGGCGAATTGGCAGAGGAACAGCCAGGAATCGTCGTCGAGGCCCCAGACATGGCCGTTGGGCAGCACAGCCGTGCCGCCGAGGAAATCTTCGGGCCCGTCGCCGGACGGCAGGTCGACCTCCGGGCCCTCGTGCCGCATATAGCTCCACCATGCGGCGTGGTGATCGGCTGCCGCATCCACCTCGGGCGGCACTGGCTCCAAGTCGACCAACCATTCGACAGGGATCTCCGTCTCGTCGTGACCCCAACGCCACAGTGATCGTCCTCTGGTCTCGGGAGGCCCGATCAACGCGAACGAAGGCACCCTGCCGTCAGGCTGTATGAGCACGACGGCCTCGCCGGAGGCCGGGTTCATGCCCATGATCCGGCCCTCTTCCTCCAAGAACAGGTATGCCAGACGCACCTCGTCCCCCGGCACCCGGAACTGGCCAATGAACACCAGTGGCTCCGCAGTCTGTGGAGCCACTGGCCAGGCCGGCTCCTCCAGCCACACCGGCTGCCCCCCGAACTTGGAAACCGGCTCCGTCACCGGCTCATCGGCCATCCGCAGACCTATCTGCAGCCGAGGCAGGAAAGCAGCGTCATAGGGGCCCCGGGCTTCACCCGTTGGTCGCGAGATCACATCCGGACCGTACGGCATGACGCTGACACAGCGCGTGGGACCGCCACGACTAGCAACTCGCGTGATCCAAACGAAAGGCCCTAGCAGTAGCCGCTCAGATTGGCCCCGCCAGCTGGCGGCTTGGGTTCTAATGATCGTCGCAACACCCGACACCAGCGGGTGAGCGATGACGGATAGCAAGATCACCGCCGGGGGACGTCCGAACGGCAAGCGGGCGTCCCCCCAGGTGAAGCAACGGTTCCTCGAACTGATACATGAAGGCGTGAGTATCAGAGGAGCCAGCCGACTTGTCGGCATTAACCGCAGGACCGGCCAGGAGTGGGTCAACGGCCGCAACGAGCGGATCAGAACGACCACGCCCGGCCGGAAGGCGGTGCGGCCGGCAGTGCAGCCGCTGGTCGGCACCCGGCACGAGTCTCTGCCGCACCCTCGCAGGGACGAGTGGGTCGGGCACCAGCGTCGGATCTCTGACCGTTACCTGTCCGAGGAGGAGCGCATACGCATCGCCGACCTGCGCAGGGAGAAGCGGTCCGTTCGGTCGATCGCGGCCGAGCTGGGCCGCAGCCCGTCGACCATCAGCCGGGAGATCCGGCGAAACTGCAACCCCAACCTCAGGCCGAGCCACACCAGCTACTACCGCCCCTTCGCCGCTCAGAAACGCGCCGAGAAACGCCGGGCGCGCCCCAAATCCCGGCGGATCGACCAGCTCCCCGAATTGCGTGATTTCGTCCAGTCACGCCTGGACGAACGGTGGAGCCCCGAGCAGATCACCGAGATCCTCCGCCGGGACTTCCCCGGCGACCCGCAGATGCATGTCACGCACGAGACGATCTACCGGGCCCTCTACGCCCAGGCCGACAACAGCCTGCGGCGCGAGCTGACCCGGCGCCTGAGGACCGGCCGCAGCATCCGCAAGCAGCGTCGGCAGCCGGATCGCAGAACCCCGCGCTTCTCCCACCCGATGGTCCCGATCAGCCAGCGCCCCCTCGAAGCCGCAGACCGCGCGGTCCCGGGCCACTGGGAAGGCGACCTGATCGTCGGACCGAAGAACGGATCCGCCATCGGCACCCTCGTGGAACGCAGCACCCGCTTCACTCTGCTCGTCCACCTGCCGAACGGCCACAGCCCCGGCTACTTCCGCAAAGCGCTCCTTGCGGCCGTTGAGCGCCTGCCGCCGCACCTCAAGCGCTCCCTGACCTGGGACCAGGGTGCGGAGATGGCGCACCACTACGCCTTCTCCGAGGCGTCCGGTATCCCGGTGTATTTCTGCGACCCGCACAGCCCGTGGCAGCGAGGAACGAACGAGAACACCAACGGCCTCCTGCGGCAGTACTTCCCGAAGGGCGAAGACCTCTCGAAGTACACCAAGGGCGACCTGGACGCCGCAGCCGCCCAGCTGAACACCAGACCCCGGAAAACACTCGGCTGGGACACCCCAGCCGAGCGCTTCACCGAGCTGCTACAGAACGACCCCACCAACCACTCTGTTGCGACGATTTGTTGAATCCGCCGCGGCTGAGGCGGGGCCAGGGGTGGCCAGCCCGATCGGAGGCCACCGCCCGCAAGAGTTCCAGCACGGTACATCCTGGATATCCCGGGAAACTCGTGTAGTTGAAGCGGTAGTAGCAGCTCCAATAGCTAACCACTCGCCTCTGGGTACGGGCGAAGAAGGAGGGATTGTCCACGATGAACTGGCCGTAGGCAGCACGGAGGGTGGTGCCCGGCATATCAAGGTCGCTGAGTGCCTTCCGGATGACCACCAGGATCTCTACAACGTACTCACCGACCAACTGCACGACGTACGGAATGACCCAAGGCTCCGCAGAGCCAACGATGCATTCCAGGTGACGCTGGCGGACCCTCCCGTCATGGTGCCTGGTGTACAAGCAGTGCAGGATCATCAGCTGTCTTGGCGAGAGAGATTCCAGCGCATCAGCCGACGGTTCGTCGTTGTACAGCCGAGTGGGGATCGCGAGGAGCTGCCCCTGCGCGTAGACCGAGAACGGTTCCGCCGGCTTCAGCTGCGATGTCTTCATAGCTGCCAGGACCACCCGGACGTCGTCCGCGAGCGGGCTCGGGAACGCCATGCTCAGGTGGTCACTGTCGTCGAGAGGCTGGGGCACGGACCCCGTTGCCGTCCGCAACGCCTCGCCGAGAACGTCGCCGCTCCGCACATCGGTCTCACGCCGGAGGGCCTCGCCCGGATCCTGCAGATCCGGCCGCACGGCACAGCCGGATCTCGCTGCTCAGAGACGACGATGCCGTCCTGGCGGCAGCCCGATCCGCTGCGGTGTCGGCAGCCTCGGGCTTCGACCGAGCGGCCCAACTCATGGCCCGGCACTGCACGAGCGGCGAACCCCCGCACGAGCAGCGGCTGCAGCTGTACCACTACGGTCCGGACATTTCGCCGCTCAGCCGGCGGCACATCGATTTCCGGGTCGCTACAGCTTCGCCACCTCCCGCCCCGCCCCCGCCCGGACAAGGGCTACGGCCGCTGCGTGATCCGAGCCGGCGCGGCGCCGAGAAAGAGCCGGCGTGAGTGGGGGTGTTCCGGCGGTCGGGTTACGCGCGGACTCGGCGTGATTTGACCAGATAGTAGAGGCCTGTCACCAGCCCGGTGCTCAGGAGGACGAGGCCGAGGCCCATCATGGCGATGATCGTCGGCCAGCGCAGTCCATCCGGCAGGTGCAACGCCAGAAACCATGAGCGGTTGACCTCTCCCGTGGAGAGCATGATCGCGGGCACGACGCCTTGGGCCACCAGGGGCACCCAGCACAGCGTCAAGCTGACGATGACGTAAAGCCGCTGTGTGGTCGGGGCCAGGTCGAGGCCGAGCCGTTGGAGGCCCAGGTCGGGACGGCGGAGCGGTGGCAGGCTGACATCAGGCCCGCGCAGTCCGGTCGTGGCGGCCTCCCTGCCCTTGCGTGCGGGCCGGGTGCCGGTGCGGAAGTGATGGAGGAGTTCGGGGGCGGTGCTCTGGAGCCGGGTGGCCGTGATCCTGCCCAGCAGCCACGCCAGCGCCGCACCGGTGACCGCGCCTACCACCGGTCCCGCCCACGAGGGTCCGAGCCGTACGGCGAAGAAGGCCGGAGCGGCAGTGGCCGCGGTCAGGATCAGCATCAGCAGAACCTGGGTGAAATCGGTGCCGTTGTCCAGCAGATTGCCGCTCCTGCGGTGCGGGTCGGTCAGCGGAACCGGGCGCAGCACCGACACCAGTACGCTCACGCCCGCGCCGCCGCCCAGCAGGGCAGGGACGAGTGCGGCCAGCCACGGCCACTGCTCGTGCCGGCCGGACGCGGCGACCGGACCAACCGTGAGGATCACGGTGGGCGGCGTGGTGACCAGGAGCCAGCCGAGCTGGCGACCTCGCACATCATGCCGGGCGGCGCCGGGGATCATGATTTTGCCCCAGAGTTCGGTGCCGTCCTCGCCGTAGAGGTTGGCGGAGATCGCGGACATCCACAGGGCGAAGAGCAGTCCGGTCCACGGCAGGAAGACCGATGCGCCGACGATCAGCGGCAGCAGGCAGAACACCAGCGCGTAGCCCAGGGCGAAGCAGACGAAGTGGAAGCGTTGCAGGTCGCGGCTGTAGGTGCGCAATTCCCTGGCAACGACCGCGGTGACCGGGCCGCGCGCCCACCGGTCCGTGGTGGCGCCCACAGGGCGTCCGTTGGCGCGGCAGGTGGTCAACCGTCGCTGCGTCAGTACGGCCCAGCCGCACAGACACCCGATCCCGAGCACGGCCAGACCCGCCAAGGCAGCGAGTGCGGCGGGCCAGTCACCACGCCCGGCCGCCTCGACGGCGGTCAGCCCCCAGCCTGACGGCAGGGCATGCACCCACGTGGCGAAGGGGCTGGGAAATCCCGTGTTCAGGGCCGCGCGTACCAGGGGCTCCAGCACCCAGCCCGAGTGAAGGGCGGCCAGGACGGCCGCGCTGACGAATGCCGCCAGCGCGGCTCCGGGCCGCGACCGCATGACCTGGCCGAGCACAGCGGTGACCAACCGGGAGGACAGCACGGTGAAGACCAGTTGAAGCGCGACCGCGAGCACACCGACGGCGATGGCACCCGGGCCAGATCCGGCGGCCACGACCACGAGTCCGGTGAACGCCACCAGGGTCACCACCGGGGTGATGCCGACGAAGGCCGCCGACGCCAGGCCGGCTGTCAGAGCGCACGGGCTCAGCGCGTGGAGGGCGAAGTGCTCGGGGCGCAGTGTCTCATCCCCGCCACCGAAGAGCGCCGGGCCCAGCAACCAGCCGACCGTCCACACGGCAAGCGCGGCGCCGAGCAGGTCGAACCGCAGCGACTCGATCGCGTAGTGGTGGCCTGCGAGCAGGAGCACGGCTCCGGCGAGCGCCAGGCCGACCGCGCCGCCGACGATCATCTGCGCAGTTCGTTGCCCGGTCATGGAGTTGCGCTGGACGGCCAGCTTCATCCGGATCAGGACGCCAACCATGCCAGCCCCTCCGTCAGGGGCGACTGGCCGCCGACCAGACTCACGAACCGTTCCTCCAGGCTCAAACCGGCCCGGACCTCCACCAGCGACCCGGCCGCCACGACCCGGCCTGAGTCGATCACCGCCACGCGGTCGCACAACTGCTCCACCACGGCCATCACATGGCTGGACAACACCACGGTCCCGCCGGCGCGGACGAACCGCCGCAGGATCGCCTTGATGGTCGCCGCCGAGACGGGATCAACCGCCTCCAGCGGCTCATCCAGCACCAGCAGCTTCGGCGCGTGCAGCAACGCGGCAGCCAGGCCGATCTTCTTGCGCATGCCGGTGGAGTACTCCATCACCAGGGTGCGCTCGGCCGCCACCAAACCCAGGGTCTGCAGCAGTTCCCCCGCACGACGCTCGACCTCGGCGCGGTCCATACCGCGCAGGAGACCGGTGAAACGCAGCAGCTCCCGCCCTGTCAGCCGTTCGGGCATGGCCAGTCCGTCGGGCAGTACGCCGATCAGTTTCTTGGCCCGGGCGGCGTCCGCCCACACGTCGGCACCGAAGATCTCGGCCCGGCCCCCGTCCGGCCGGAGCAGTCCCACCGCCATCGACAGTGAGGTGGTCTTACCCGCTCCGTTGGGACCGACCAGGCCGAAGAACGATCCGCTGGGCACCTCCAGCTCGATGTGGTCGACGACGCGCCGGCCGCCGAATGCCTTGGTCAGACCGGCGAGCCGAAGCGCCGGACCTGTGGTTGCCGATCTCATGATCTCCTTCCTCAACCTACACGGCACGTGCCGTGCCGTTCCGTGCTGCGGAGCATGCTGAAGGAAGGCCGGAATTGTCAATACGGCACGTGCCGTTCCGTTATGGTGACGCCATGACCGCCAAACGCAGCAGTCGCGCCGCCGACCGGACCGAGGCCATCATGCGGACCACGCTGGAGTTGGGCCAGGAGGTCGGCTACGCCAAACTCAGCATCGAAGCGGTCGCAGCCCGCGCCGGCGCCGGCAAGCACACGATCTACCGCCGCTGGCCGTCCAAGGGAGCCTTGTTCCTCGACTCGCTCCTGTCGATGAACGAGCCCGGCCTGGACTACCCCGACACCGGCGATGTCGTCGCCGACCTCCGCAAGCAGATCCACGCGGCTGTCGACCTCCTGGGCGGGCCGCCCTTGGGGCCCTTGTACCAGGCCCTGGTGGTTGAGGCCCAACACGATCCCCAGGTCGCTGCCGCACTCAACGAACGCTTCATCACCCCGCAGGCCGACAAGACCGTCGCCCGGCTGAAGGCAGCCCGCGACCAGGGGCAACTGTCGCCCGACTTCGACCTGGACCTGGCGATGGCGATCCTGTCCGGTCCGCTGTACTTTCAGTTCCTGATCGCCCGGGAACCACTGACACACGACTACGTCGATCGTGTCATCGAGGCTCTCTTCGCCGGGATGAGACCGAGGAATTGAAGGGAAGCGCACGTCGAGAGTCTTTTCAGGAGCGGAAGGGCGGTGCTTCAGCGAACCCCCATGACGGGATCGTCGTCGACGGCGGGTACGACAGCGCGCCTTTCCGGGTCGCCTGCGCCGACGACGACGCCGAGACTTCCGCGCAGGAGCTCACGCGGTGTCTTCAGGCGCTCTCCCGCGCCGGCATCGTGCATTCCACGGCAGGTCAGATCGGCGGCTACGCGCTCTCCCGCGTCATGCGGTGGAGGCGCCGGGCCCGGCGGGTGAGGCCGCTCATCGCAGGTCCACGCGGTCGCCGGTGACCGTGGTGGTGACCCGGGTGCCGTCGGGGGCGAGGTCGGTCACGGTGACTTCTGGGGTGAAGTGGCCCCGTTCGACATCGGCTTCGGTGACGGTGACCTCGGCGGTGCGGCAGACGTAGGACTGCCCGGCGGCCAGGCCGGAGTACCGGCAGGTGGGCAGATTGCCCATGTTCCCGGTGACGGTGACATCAAGGGTCTTGGCGCGCTCGGCGGTCGCGATCCGCAGGGTCGGGT
>NZ_JBHVFF010000338.1:0-8172 GCF_042801895.1 Streptomyces sp. NPDC057543
GTCGGCGGGCATCCGAGCCGTACCGAAGGAGACCGGCCATGACCGCCCGCATCTCGCTCGACCCGCCCCGCAGCCTCCTCTTCCGCGCCGTTTCGTGGTATTCGAACCGTACGTACGGCAAGGTCATCGATCCGCTGCGGGCCAGCGCCCACCACACCGGAGTGCTGTGGGCCGGGAGCCGCTTCGAACTGGCGGTGGGCCGCTGGACGAAGCTGGACCCGCAGCTCAAGGCGCTGGCCGTCATGGCGGCCGCGACCACCATCGGCTGCAGCTGGTGCATGGACTTCGGCTACTGGGAGAACCACCGTCACGGCATGGAACCGCGCAAGCTGCGTGACGTACCGGTGTGGCGCGAGAGCGAGGCGTACAGCCCGCTGGAGCGTGACGTCATGGCGTATGCGGAGGCGATGAGCCTCACCCCGCCCGAGGTCGGGGACGAGCTGGTGGAGCGGCTGCGCACCACGCTCGGCGAGGCGGCGCTCGTCGAGCTGACGACCATGGTCGCGGTGGAGAACATGCGTTCCCGCACCAATTCCGCCCTCGGTCTGACGAGCCAGGGTTTCAAGGACCGGTGCGAGGTGGAACGCCCCGCGGCCGGCTGACCGATGCCGTTCGGCCACTGAACGACGATTCAGCAGTGGCCGCATTGACATGAGCGGTTCCGCCTCCCGATACTGACCAGCGATTCAGTAGACCGATCCATTGGTGTCGGCCCGTCCGTAACGGGAGGCAGTGCCCCACCCCGGGCCCACCGTGATCACCGTGACCGAGGAGCCCCCCCGATGACGACACCTCCGGCGTCCCCCTCCGCCGCACCCACGGCGCCGCTGATATCGCTCACCTGGACCGACCACGTCACCGGTCGTCAGGGGCATCTGGTCGTGGACCGACTGGTGCGCGGGGTGGCCAGCGGTGGGCTGCGGATGCGGGCGGGCTGCACGCTGGACGAGGTGGCGGGGCTGGCCCGCGGCATGTCGATGAAGGAGGCCCTCCACTTCGACGCCGACGACACGAACGCCCGCTGCATACCGCTCGGCGGCGCCAAGGGCGGCATCGACTGCGATCCGCGCGACCCGGAGGCGTACGGCATTCTCGTGCGCTATCTGCGGGCCGTGCGCCCGTACATCGAGAACGTGTGGACGACGGGCGAGGATCTGGGGCTCACGCAGGACCTCGTGGACCGGGCGGCGGCCGAGGCCGGGCTGGTCTCCACGGTCCAGGCCGTCTATCCGCTGCTCGACGACGAGACCGCGGCCCGGCAGCGGCTCACCGACGCGTTCGCCGTCGAGATGGACGGCATCGGGCTCGACGAACTGGTCGGCGGCTGCGGGGTCGCCGAGTCGGCGCTCGCGGCACTGGACCGGGCGGGCGTTCCGTACCGGGAGGCGAGGGTCTCCGTACAGGGGCTCGGTACCATGGGCGGGGCGACGGCGCGCTTCCTGGCGCGGGCCGGGCTGAAGGTGGTGGCCGTGGCCGACATCAAGGGCACGATCGCCAATCCGGCCGGCCTGGACGTCGAGGCGCTGCTGGCCGCCAGGGACGGGTACGGAACGGTGGACCGCCGCGCGCTCCGGGACGGGGACCGGGAGCTGCCCGCCGACGCCTGGCTCGCACAGGACGCCGAGATACTCGTACCGGCAGCCGTCTCGTATGCGATCGATGCGACCAACCAGGCCCGGATACGGGCTCGTTGGCTCGTGGAGGCGGCCAACATGCCGGTGCTCCCCGAGGCGGAGGCGCTGCTCGCGGCGCGCGGGATCACGGTGTTGCCGGATGTGGTCGTCAACTCCGCTACGAACGCCTGGTGGTGGTGGACCCTGTTCGGCGACATCGGCGCGGACGCCGACGAGGCGTTCGGCCACACCCGCCGCTCGATGCGGGCCCTGATCGACCTGACGCTGACCCGCGCCGAGGCCGACGACTGCACACCGCGGGCCGCCGCGCATGCCATCGTCGCGGACCGGCTGCCGGTGATGGCGGAACGCTTCGGCTGGTACAGCTGATCCCAACTGTCCACCGGACAAAGGCTGTTGCAGCATATCGTGGACATGTACGGCGCATAGCCGCCATGGCAGCTTCCCGCCAGACCGCATCCGGTTCCAATTCGGCGTGCCCCTGACACTCTCACCTCACCACCCCCTGAAAACACACGAGTTCACGAGGTGAGAATGAGACGGACCAGATGGGCCGCGGTCTGCGCCACCGCGCTCGCCGCCGCCCTTGCCGGTGGAACACTCCCCGCCGCCGCCGACAACACACCCGCCTTCGCCACCCCGTCCACATCCCCGGGGACCGCCGGCGGGAGCAGCACCGTCACCCTGCTGACCGGCGATGTGGTGACGTACTCCGGCCGCGGGAACGGCGTACAGATCAGCTCGATCGTGCCGGGAGCCGGCCGTGAGGGCATGGGCTTCACCCGCTTCCGGGCCGGGGGCCACGAGTACGCGGTGCCCATCGACGCCATCGGCCAGATCTCCCTGGGCCGTGTGGACCAGCGGTTGTTCGATGTGACCGAGCTGGTCGCCTCGGGCTACTCGGACGCCGATACGGACTCGCTGCGCATCCTCGTCGGCAGCGCCGCGTCATCGTCCGCGGCTCCCGGAGCCCCGAAGGGCGCGCGGGTCGCCGCGGCCTTCCGGGCCACGGAGACCACCGCGCTCAATGTCCCGAAGAAGTCGGCCGACACCGTCTGGAAACAGCTCGGCACAAAATCGCGGGCCCGCATCGCGGGCATCGGCAAGGTTTGGCTCGACGGCAGGGTGCGGGCCACGCTCGACAGATCGGTACCGCAGATCGGTGCCGACCGGGCGCACCGTGCCGGGATCACCGGGAAGGGCACCAGGGTCGCCGTTCTCGACACCGGCTACGACCGGGACCACCCCGATCTGAAGAGTGCCGTCGTCGCCTCGCGGGACTTCACCGGTGACGGCGACGTGCAGGACATGCAGGGCCACGGCACTCATGTGTCGTCGATCATCGCCGGTTCCGGGGCCGCCTCGGGGGGCCGGTACGCGGGTGTCGCACCGGGCGCGCAGCTCGTCGAGGGCAAGGTGCTCGGCAACGACGGCTACGGCTACGACTCCTGGATCCTGGCGGGCATGCAGTGGGCCGTCGACCAGGATGCCGAGGTCGTCAACATGAGCCTCGGCTCGACCGTGGCGTCCGACGGCACCGACCCGCTGTCCGCCGCCGTCGACAAGCTCTCCGCCGAGCACGACACCCTCTTCGTCATCGCCGCGGGCAACAGCGGCGACCGCACGATCAGTGGGCCCGGCGCCGCCGACGCCGCTCTGACGGTCGGCTCGGTCACCAAGTCCGGTGAGATGTCGTCGTTCTCCTCACGCGGCCCGCGGCAGGGTCGGCCTGCCGTCAAGCCGGAGATCTCCGCACCCGGCAGCGACATCGTCGCCGCGCGCGCCGCCGGCACCCTGGACGACGCCGCCGTCACGGAGCAGTATGCCTCGCTCTCGGGTACGTCGATGGCGAGCCCGCACGTGGCGGGAGCCGCTGCCCTGCTGGCGCAGCGGCATCCCGACTGGTCCGGCGCCCGGCTGAAGGCCGCACTGATCGGCAGCGCCTCGCCGGTGGACGGCGCGACGGTCTCCGACACCGGATCCGGCCTCACCGACGTACCGGCCGCACTGGCCACAGCGGTGGTCGCCGAACCCGCCACGCTGGCCGCCCACACCACGTACCCGACCTCCTCCGCCGAACCCCAGAGCCACGAGTTGACCTGGACGAACACCACCGACAAGCCCGTGAGGCTCAGGCTCTCCACGGGGCAGGACAGTGCGGTGCGCCTCGGCGCCGAGACGCTGACCGTGCCGGCGCGTTCCTCCGCCGTCTCGAAGGTCACGCTCGACCCGTCGCGGGTCGAGGCAGGCTCGACGTACGGCGGCGCCGTGACCGCGACCTGGCCGGGAGGCGGACGGGCGACCGTACCGGTCTCGATCCAGGCCGATCCCGAGACGTACACCCTCACCCTGACCGGACCCGCGCCGCGTGAAGGCAGCGAGGCCACCTCGACGGGTGTGGTTCTGCAGAACGAGAAGGCCGGCACGTCCCAGCTGATCGGGCTGACGGGCACCACTCCGAAGAAGGTGACACTGCCGCGCGGCAGTTACCGGGCCCTCGGACACACCTGGGAGTACGACAAGGTGGGCAACACCGTCGTCGGCACCACGGCGATCCACTTCGCCCGGCGGGTGACGGTGGATCAGGACACATCGGTCGTCCTGGGCACCGAGGACGCGAAGCCGGTACGGATCGGGGTGGACGACGGATCGGCCCGGGTGGCCCTCCAGTCGGCGACCGGAATCGCCTCGCGGATCGACACCGGCTCCGGCGCCGTGGACACCGGTCTGATCGCGCCGAGTTCCGCCGGCCAGTACCGCGTCGAGGCCGTGCCCACGACCGGGGCGGCACTGGACGGCCTGACATTCTTCGGCGGGCTGAGCTGGCAGCAGCGGGAGGTCGACGCGCACGAGCCCGGCTCCTCGGCGGACGCGCTGAAGCTGCTGCTGTCGCAGTACAGCATCTACAGCTGGCTGGGTACCGCCACGGGCGAGGTCGTCGACATCGGCACCGGGGCGGACACCGACCCGGCGTCGATGGACCTCAAGGGCAAGATCGTGCTGTGGACCCCGGCCACCAGTCAGACCTCGTTCAACAACGCGCTTTACCAGAAACTGACCGACGCGGGCACCGCCGCCATCATGTACGTCGGCTACGGGCTCTCCGTCTACCGGCCGACGCCGGTGCTCCGGCTGGATGAGGCCAGCGTGCCCGCGCTCCGGGACCGGCTGGCCGACGGACCGCTGACACTGACGCTCGACGGCGTCAGCACCGGGGCGGACGCCTACTATCTGCACCACTCGGTCGACGGCCGGGTCCCGGCCGGGGCCGACTGGTTCGACCGGCGGTCCGATCTGGCCAAGGTGCGAACGACAGAGCGCACCCATGGCTATCCGTCCGATCCCAAGGGCATGTACGCCTGGACCACCTGGCACGGTCTGACGCTCTACCAGCAGCTCACCCGCTACCGTCCGCCGTCGGAGCAGACGCTGTACTTCTCCCCGGACGTGGCGTGGACGACGGCGACCTTCCACTACCAGTACGACGTCAGCGACCTGGTCTATCCGCTGGGCACACTGGTCGGCCCACCCACCGTGTACCGCAAGGACGGCGACTACCGGGACGACTGGATGTCCGCCCCCTTCAACCCGGCACTCGGCAAGCAGGCCGGTGCCCCCCAGGTCGTCAGGGAGGGCGACAAGCTGAAGGTGGCGCTTCCGGTGTTCTCCGACGCGGCCGGGCACCGGGCCGAGACCGCACCGGGTGCGGACAGCGGGAGCACGGTTCTGGCGGACGACAACGGAAAGGTGCTGGCCCGCAATGCCGCACCGGGACGCGCCACGTTCGACCTGCCGCGCAAGAACAACTGGTACCGGCTGACCGTCGACGCCACGCGGACGTCGCCGGACCCGGTGACCTGGATGCTCGGGACCAGGGTCACCAGCGAGTGGCGGCTGCGCTCCGGACACGAGAAGTCGGCCGCACCGGCCCGGCTGCTGGACCTCGACTACCGGCTGCCGCTCACCGGCGAGAACGTTGCCGACCCCGCGAAACCGCTCGACTACACGGTCGGCCTCTCCGCGCAGGGCAGCCAGAAGGCGCTTCCCATCGCCTCGCTGAAGGTCTGGTACGCGACGGACGGCACCGACTGGAAGCCGGCCGCGGCTGCTCGCGGGGCGGACGGCCGTTGGAAGGTCACCGTGCCGGCCCTCGGGACCACCAAGGTCGATCTGAGGTCCACCGTCACGGACGCCTCCGGTGCTTCGCTGACGGAGACCCTGATCGACGCATACAACTCCGGCTGCGCCGATATCTGGTGCTGATGGTGCGGGACGGCGCCCCGGGCGTCGGATGAACAGGGGGCGGGGCCGTACGCGGCTCCGCCCCCGTCCTGTCCGGTCCCCGCGCATTCGTTAGGGTGACGCCGTGGCGAGAGTACGGCTGAGCGTGGCGGAACGACGCGAGGAACTTCTGCGCGCTGCCGTCGAGCAGATCGAGGTGCGCGGGGTCGCAGCGGTACGGATCGCGGACGTGGCCTCCGTGCTCGGCGTGAGCAACGCGCTTGTCCTCTACCACTTCTCGACCAAGGAGAAGCTGGTCGCGGCCGCCTTCGCGCATGCCGCCGAAGCCGACCTCGCCCACCTGCGCAAGCTGCTGAGCCGCCGCACGAGTGCGGTCCGGCGGCTGCGCACCGCCGTCCGCTGGTACGCGCCGACGGGCCAGGCCAAGGGCTGGCGGCTGTGGATCGAGGGCTGGGCGGCCTCGCTGCGCGACCCGGCGCTGCGCAACGTGGCCGGCGATCTCGACCAGCAGTGGAAGGCGGAGCTGGCCGAGGTCATCGAGGAGGGCGCGGCCGCCGGTGAATTCCGCTGCGACGACCCGATGTCCGTGGCCTGGCGGCTGACCGCCCTGCTGGACGGCCTGGCCGTACAGATGACGTCGTACGCGGGTCCGCTCTCCCGGGCCACGATGCTGGCCTGGACCGATGAGGCCCTCGCCCGCGAACTCGGCATCGACCACGCGACGCTGACGGCCTGAGACGCTTCGCCGTCTCGGTGGTTCATCCGGGCGTGTCGGCTGTCCGGCGGTCCTGGTGGTGGATGCCCAGCCGTTCGGCGTCGTGTTCGGGGCGAATGGCGACGACCGCGAAGACCCCGGCGGCGAGCATGACCGCTGCTGCGATGAGAAAGGCAATGAGGTAGCCGGCCGATTCCGAGCCCGCGGTGTCGATGATGCGGCCCGTGAGGAAGGGGGCTACGAGGCCGGGCAGTGTGCCGGTGGCCGCGACGATGCCGAAGAGCGCGCCTCGTTGACGGGTGGGCACGACTTCCGCGGTGGTCATGTAGTGCAGGGGGATGGCGATGGCGTGTCCGCCGAAGGCCACCCCGATCAGCACGAGGCGCGGTCCTGAGGCATCCACGAAGGGGAAGACGGCCATCGCGACGCCGGCGACGACCACGGCGGTGCCCTGCAGGGCACCGCTGGACCAGCGGCTGGACACTCCGCGCGATTTCAGGGCGTCGACCAGCGGGGAGAGGGTCAGCAGGAGAACAAGGCTGAAGGCGGAGATGACGCTGATGGCGGTTGCCGCGTGGGCGGGTGTCATCTCCAGCTGCGTTCTCAGGTAGGTGGGCAGCCATGCCTGACTGAGAGAGAGTGCCCAGGCGGCGCCGAAGGCACTGGCGACGGAGCCGAGCACCGTGCCGTTCAGCAGGAGCTTGCGGTAGGGCAGGCGGTGGGCCGGCGGTGTGGTCGCGACGGCCGCGGGTTCGGGATCGCGCGTCGACGGGCCGCCGTGCCGGGAGTGGTCTTCGTGTCCGGTGGAGCCGTCCTGTCCGAAGGGGCCGTCGTGTCCGATTCCGAGCCAGGCCAGGCTCCAGGCGACGCAGACCACCGCGAGCACCGCGTACGCCGAGCGCCAGCCGAATCCGCTGATGAGCCAGGTGAGCACGGGCGCCGATATGAGCGTACCGAGAGCCGCTCCGCCGATTTGGAGCGCGGACGGAAGTCCGCGTCCGGTCGAGGGAAACCACTTGTACAGGGCGTGCATCGACATCGAGGCCGCGGGTCCTTCGGCGGCTCCCAGCAGCACTCGTCCTGCGATGAGCGTGGGCACGGCGGCCACGACGAGGACCGGCAACTGGGCGACGGCCCACAGGATGGTCAGCGTGAAAAGGAGCATCCGGCTCGATATCCGGGACGAGGTGAAGCCGACGAGCAGTCCGGAGAGGCTGAACAACAGGTAGAACGAGCTGGAGATCAGGCCGTAGGTGCTGTTGCTGATGTCGAGTTCGTCCATGATCGGGACGGCGGCCAGACCCAGGACGGACTTGTCGGCGAAGTTGATGACCATGAAGGCCACGATCATGGCCGTGATCAGCCAGGCGCGGCGAGGGGTGCGTTCGGGTTCGGGCACGCTCGGGTACGCAGCTACGCGGCCGGTGGCGGGCTCGGTGGAGCGGGTGACCATGGGTGACTCCTGCGCGGGTGCGGGGGTACGGATGGGCCCGGCTGGTGTGTCGGCAGCGCACGAGCCTGCCCGGCCTCGTGGGCGTGTGGTGAGCCGGTGGGCGGGCCGGGGCCGGGATCTCCCGGCCC
>NZ_JBHVFF010000339.1:0-8169 GCF_042801895.1 Streptomyces sp. NPDC057543
ATGGGCCGGGGCTCACGCCCCGGCCCTTCCGTTACGACCCCGTTCGACCCGCCCGGCCGCGCGCTACTCCTCGTGGCGCTGGTGGTACGTCACTCCTCGTGGCGCTGGCGGTACGTCTTGCGCGTGTGTTCCGTGTGCGCCCGCATGATCTCCGTGGCCCGCTGTTCGTCGCGCGAGGCGATCGCCGCTATGAGCGAGCGGTGCTCGATCCAGGACTGGGTGCCTCTCCGGCGGGCCACCGGGGTGTAGTACCAGCGGACCCGGCGGTTCACCTGCCCGGCGAGCTCGGAGAGGACGACGTTGCCCGCCAGCTCCATGACCTTGGCGTGGAAGGCCGCGTTGACGGCGACCGCCAGGTCCACGTCGTCGTCGGCGACCGCCTGCTCACCCTTGGCGCAGAGCTCCTCCAGGGCGGCGATGCCCGCGGTGCCGGAATTGGCCGCGGCGAGGCGGGCGGCCTCTGCCTCCAGCAGGGTGCGGACCGAGAGCAGTTGGTCCGCCTCGTCCTCCGTGGGCTCATGCACGAACGCGCCCTGGGCGGGCCGGAGATCGACCCAGCCCTCGGTGTTCAGCCGCTGCAGCGCCTCCCGCACCGGCTGTCTGGACACCCCGAGATGGCCGGCCAGTTCGCTCTCGACCAGGTGCTGGCCGGGACGGAGCGCACGCGTCGTGATGAGTTCGAGCAGCGCCTCGTACACGCGCTCGCGTAGCGGACCGGGCCGTTCCAGCTTCGGCACAGCCCCTTGCGGCAGTCGTGCGGACAACATCGCGGTCCCTCTCCGGGCGACGAGCAATTGCTTATCGTCTACAATCTACCGAGCGCAATGCCCCTCAGGGGCAGCGGATCACCTGACCCGCGTACGAGAGATTCCCGCCGAAGCCGAAAAGCAGCACGGGCGCGCCACTGTGGACCTCACCGCGTTCCACCAGCTTGGACAGGGCCATCGGGATGGAGGCCGCGGACGTATTGCCGGAGTCCACAACATCCCGGGCGATGACCGCGTTGACCGCGCCGATCTTCCTGGCGACGGGTTCGATGATCCGCAGATTGGCCTGATGCAGCACGACCGCGGCCAGATCCTCGGGGGCGACACCAGCCTTTTCGCACACCTTGCGGGCGATGGGCGGCAACTGCGTGGTGGCCCAGCGGTACACGGACTGCCCTTCCTGCGCGAAACGCGGGGGCGTCCCCTCGATCCGCACCGCATTGCCCATCTCCGGCACCGAACCCCACAGGACGGGGCCGATCCCCGGCCGGTCCCCTCCGTCGGGGTCCGCGACGACGACCGCCGCGCCGGCTCCGTCACCGAGCAGGACACAGGTGCTGCGGTCGGTCCAGTCCGCGATGTCCGCCATCTTGTCGGCGCCGATGACGAGGACGCGCTCGGCCGCGCCCGCCCGGACCGCGTGGTCGGCGGCGGCGAGGGCGTGGGTGAATCCGGAGCAGACCACATTGATGTCCATGACCGCGGGCGAGCCCATGCCCAGCCGGGCGGCGACCCGCGCCGACATGCTCGGGGAGCGGTCGATCGCGGTGGAGGTGGCGACCAGCACCAGATCGACCTCGGCGGGCCGCAGCCCCGCCGCGGCGAGCGCCTTGCCCCCCGCGTGCGCGGCCATCTCGTCCACCGGCTCGTCAGGGCCTCCGACGTGGCGGGTCTTGATGCCGACGCGGCTGGTGATCCACTCGTCGCTGGTGTCGACCATGGCCGCCAGATCGTCGTTGGTGAGCACCTTGGCGGGCTGATAGTGGCCGAGCGCCACGACACGTGAGCCGGTCATGTACAGGATCCCCTCGCTACGTATGGCAGGAACCATCCAGTCTTGGTCGCTACCGCCCGGTACGGGGGCACGTGTTCCCACAGGAATAGGACCCGGTCGTTGGAGGCTTGACGACAGCCTTGACCCCCCGAAAGCATACTGTAGACAATATTCTGTCGACGTGACGTGACATCGCCCCCTGTTCTCCCGGTTGGGCCCGTGATCTCCCGCTGGGCCCGCTCGGATCGCTCAGCCCGCTCCTCGGATCACCCCGGTCCGCCCCCTGGCCCGCTCCTCGGTCCTCTCACCGAACGGAGAGCCCGTGAAAGTCGCAATTGTCGGCGCCGGTGCCATCGGCGCCCATGTCGGGGCCGCGATGCGCCGCGCCGGCGCCGAGGTCCACCTCATCGCCCGAGGCCCGCATCCGGCCGCGATGCGCCGCGACGGCGTCCGCGTACCCAGCCCCCGCGGTGACTTCACCGCCCCTCCCTCGGCCACCGACGACCCTTCGGAAGTGGGGCCCGTCGGCTGTGTGTTCCTCGGGCTCAAGGCCAACTCCTATGCTGCGTCGGGCCCGTTGGTCCATCCACTGCTGCACCGCGACACCGCGGTCATCGCCGCCCAGAACGGCATCCCGTGGTGGCACTTCCACGGGATCGAAGGCCCGCACGCCGGACGACGCATCAACAGCGTCGCCCCGGCGGGCACGGTCAGCGCCACCCTGCCGCCCGAGCGCGCCATCGGCTGAGTCGTCTACGCCGCCACGGAGATCGAGGCACCCGGCGTCGTACGCCATCTGGAAGGCACCCGGTTCTCCATCGGGGAGCCGGACCGGACCGTATCCCAGCGCTGCCGCGCCTTCAGCGAAGCCATGGTCGAGGGCGGACTCAAGTGTCCCGTCGAGCCTGATCTCCGCAAGGACATCTGGATCAAACTGATCGGGAACATCTCCTTCAGCCCGATCAGCGCGCCCTCCCGGGCCACCATGGGCCAGATCTGCCGTCATCCGGACGCCCGCGCACTGGTCGAGGCGATGATGCGTGGAACCCTCACCCCGGCGTGCGACGCGCCGCTCACCGATTCGGCGTGCGTCTACTGCGGCAACTGCATCGAGGCGTGCCCCACCGGGGCACTCTCCTTCAAGTCCGAATTCGACATGCCGCGGCCGGGACCGGGGACGAACAGGCCCAGACGGAGACCACCACGATCTGCGCGTACTGCGGAGTCGGCTGCAATGTCACACTCCACGTGCAGGACAATGAGATCGTCAAGGTCACCTCTCCGCACGACAATCCGGTGACCCACGGCAAGCTCTGCATCAAGGGCCGGTTCGGCTTCCAACACGTACAGAATCGGGTTCAACCGCTATGGGACGGGTCACCGAGCGCCGCCGCACCATCCGTATCCGGGACGGAGCGGTCTCCACGCGCCCCGACACGCTCGTCACCGAGGAGCCCCTGGAGATCCGGCTGAACGGCAAGCCGCTCGCCATCACGATGCGCACACCGGGCGACGACTTCGCACTGGCGGCGGGCTTCCTGGTGAGCGAGGGCGTGATCGGTGACGGCTCCGAGGTCCAGTCGATCGTCTACTGCGCCGGGGCCACGGCGGACGGAGTGAACACGTACAACGTCGTGGATGTGAAGCTCGCGCCCGGTGTCCCGGTTCCTGACATCACCCTCGAACGCAACGTGTACACCACGTCGTCCTGCGGGCTGTGCGGCAAGGCGAGCCTCGACGCGGTACGCACCACGACCCGGCATCCGATCGCCGACGCTCCCCCGGTCCGGGTCGAACCCGCGCTGCTCGCCGCCCTCCCCGACCGGCTGCGGGCCGAGCAACAGGTCTTCGACCGGACCGGGGGCCTGCACGCGGCGGCACTGTTCTCCGAGACGGGCGAACTGCTCGACATCCGGGAGGACGTCGGCCGGCACAACGCGGTCGACAAGCTGGTCGGCCGGGCCCTGACCGACCACCGGCTGCCGCTGTCCCGGGCGATCCTGCTGGTGTCGGGGCGGGCCTCGTTCGAACTGGCCCAGAAGGCGGTGATGGCCGGGATCCCGATGCTCGCGGCGGTCTCGGCGCCGTCGTCCCTCGCCGTCGATCTGGCGGCCGAGACCGGACTGACGCTGGTCGGTTTCCTGCGGGGTCCTTCCATGAACGTGTACGCGGGTGAGCACCGCATCGCCCTGGAGGCGACGATCGGCCAGGGCTGAGGCGCCCCGCACGTCTGCACGGGTCAGGGGTCCGGCCGGCGGGGAGCGCTGCCTGCGCCGGCCGGTCCCGCCTCTGAGCGGCGGTCCCGAAGGCTCCCCCCCTCAGCTCACCGCGACCGGCTCCCGCGCCGCCACGCCGTTCTCCTGGACTTCCTCCAACGGGTCCCGCGAGCGCCGCTTGGCGATCACCGCGCACACCATCAGCTGCATCTGATGGAAGAGCATCAACGGCAGTACGGCGAGGGACGCCTGCGCCCCGAACAGGACGCTCGCCATCGGCAGCCCGGCGGCCAGGCTCTTCTTCGAGCCGGCGAACTGGATGGCGATCCGGTCCCCGCGGTCGAAGCCGAGCCGCTTCGCCCCGTACCAGGTCAGCACCAGCATCAGCGCGAGCAGCACCGCTTCGGCGCCGAGGAGCGCGCCGAGCCTGGCCGGGGTGACCTGGTGCCAGATGCCCGCGACCATGCCCTCGCTGAACGCCGTGTAGACGACGAGCAGGATCGAGCCGCGGTCGACATGGCCGAGGACCTTCTTGTGGCGGGTGATGAAGCCGCCGATCCAACGGCGCAGCAGCTGCCCCGCGACGAACGGCAGCAGCAGCTGGACCCCGATCTTCAGCAACGCGTCCGCCGAGAATCCGCCGCCGTTGTTGCCGAGCAGCGCCGCGGCGAGCAGCGGGGTGAGGAAGATCCCGGCGATCGAGGAGAAGGAGCCCGCGCAGATCGCCGCCGGCACATTGCCGCGGGCGATCGAGGTGAAGGCGATCGACGACTGGATCGTCGAGGGGACGAGGCAGAGGAAGAGGAAGCCGCTGTAGAGCTGCGGGGTCAGGACGTACGGCACCAGCCCCTTGCCCGCCAGTCCGAGCAGCGGAAAGGCCACGAAGGTACAGACCAGGACGGCGAGATGGAGCCGCCAGTGCTTGAGTCCGTCGAGCGCCTCGGCGGTGGAGAGCCGGGCCCCGTACAGGAAGAAGAGCAGGGCGACGGCTCCGGTCGACGCACCGCTCGCCACCTCCGCCGCGGTCCCCGACGCCGGCAGTATCGCCGCGATTACCACCGTGCCGATCAGCGCCATGATGTACGGGTCGATCGGCAGCCAGGACGGAAGTTTCAGGGTGCGGCGGCTCATCTGCTCCACTTGTTCTCTTGGTTCCGGTCGTGCCCTCTCCATGCTGCTCCCGAACCGAGCGATCGGGAATCCCGTACACCGCTCTTACTGTCATCGCGTTTCGCGATAGCCTGGACTCATGTACGATCCCGCGCAGCTCCGCACCTTCCTCGCGGTCGCCCAGACCTTGAGCTTCACCCGGGCCGCCCGTCGGCTGGGGGTCCGGCAGTCCACGGTGAGCCAGCATGTGCGGCGCCTGGAGGATGCGGCAGGGCGGCAGTTGTTCACCCGGGACACGCACCGGGTCGATCTCACCCTGGACGGTGAGGCGATGCTCGGTTTCGCCCGGACGATTCTTGAGGCCCATGAGCGGGCGGCGGCCTTCTTCACCGGCACGCGGCTGCGCGGGCGGCTGCGGTTCGGGGCGTCCGAGGACTTCGTGCTGACCCGGCTGCCGGAGATCCTGGAGTCGTTCCGCCGCGACCACCCGGAGGTCGAGCTGGAGCTGACGGTGGAGCTCTCCGGGACGCTGCACCAGCGGCTCGCTGCGGGCCGACTCGATCTGGTGCTCGCCAAGCGGCGCGTCGGCGACACGCACGGAGAGCTGGTCTGGCAGGACGCGCTGACGTGGATCGGCGCTCCGCGACTGCGGATCGACCCGGACCATCCGGTTCCGCTGGTCCTCTTCCCGCCGCCGGGCATCACCCGGGCCCGCGCCCTGGAGGTCCTGGAGGAGCACGGCCGGGCCTGGCGGATCGCCTGTACGAGCACCAGCCTGAGCGGGCTGATCGCGGCGGCCCGTGCGGGGCTGGGCGTGATGGCTCACAGCCGTGGGCTGATCCCGCCGGGTCTGGTGCCGGTGCCGGCCAGAGCGGGGCTGCCGGAGCTGGGCGAGGTGGACTTCGTCCTGCTGCACGGCCCCCGCCGGGGCAGGGCGCAGGAGGCCGCGGACGCCCTGGCGGCGGCGATCCTGGCGGGCGGCGACCGGCTGATCCGTGGACCAATACCCCCGTAGCCACCCGGAACGGGAGTGACTGTGGCGTACAGATTTGGTGGAGATTCCCGCGCCGGCCGCTTACTCCGTGGTCTCAGCCACGCCCGAGCCTTGCCCATCTGGCCGGATTTCGGTGGCTGACCTGTGCATATGCCACAGGGTCCGCCGGTATGGGGCCCTCCCGCCGCGCCGTCCGTTGGGGTAGCGTCACGGCGCTGTGCGGAGCGCCACAAGGAGCAGGTCATTGCGCGAGTTCACTGTCCCACCCATGGCGGCCGCGCCCCTCGTAGGCGGGCTGGCCGATGTGGTGTTCGACTACGCCGAGGAGGATCCGGACCGGGTCGCGCTCGGCCGGAAGGACGCGAGCGGACACTGGCGGGATGTCACTGCGGCGACGTTCCGCGACGAGGTGCTGGCGCTCGCCAAGGGCCTGATCGCGCACGGCGTCAGATTCGGCGACCGGGTGGCCCTGATGTCGCGAACGCGCTACGAGTGGACGCTCTTCGACTTCGCGCTGTGGACGGTCGGCGCCCAGTCGGTACCGGTCTACCCGACGTCCTCGCCCGAGCAGGTCCTCTGGATGCTGCACGATGCCGATGTGTCCGCCGTCATGGTCGAGCACGAGGACCATGCGATGACGATCGCGTCGGTGATCGACCGGCTGCCCGGGGTCAAGCGGCTCTGGCAGCTGGACGCCGACGCGGTGAACGAGCTGCTCGACGCGGGCGCCCAGGTCGAGGACGAGGTGGTGCACCGCCACCGGCGCGCGGTGACGCCCGAGTCGGTGGCGACGATCATCTACACCTCGGGGACGACGGGCCGCCCGAAGGGCTGTGTGATCACGCACGCCAACTTCATGTTCGAGACGGACACCATGGCCTCGCGCTGGGAGCCGGTCTTCCACTCCAAGCCGGGCGACGAGGCGGCCACCCTGCTCTTCCTGCCGCTGGCGCATGTCTTCGGCCGGATGGTGGAGCTAGCCGCGGTCCGCGGCCGGGTGAAGCTGGGCCATCAGCCGGAGCTGTCGGCGAAGGCTCTGATGCCGGATCTGGTGTCGTTCCGGCCGACGTTCATCCTGGCGGTGCCCTACATCTTCGAGAAGGTCTTCAACGGCGCCCGGCGCAAGGCCGAGGCGGAGGGCAGGGTCGGGGCGTTCGACAAGGCCGTGGACATCGCGGTGAAGTACGCCGAGGCGGTGGAGGCGCGGGCGTTCGGGACCGGTCCGGGGCCGTCCGCCGGGCTGCGGATGCAGCACCAGTTCTTCGACAAGGTCGTGTACCGGAAGGTGCGCGAGGCGATGGGCGGCCGGATCCGGCACGCCATGTCCGGTGGTTCGGGCATGGAGCGGCAGCTGGGACTGTTCTTCGCGGGCGCGGGCGTCACCGTGTACGAGGGGTACGGACTGACCGAGTCGACCGCGGCGGCCACCGCCAATCCGCCGGAGCGCACCCGGTACGGCACGGTCGGGCAGCCCATCCCCGGCACGACCGTGCACATCGCGGAGGACGGCGAGGTGTGGGTGCACGGCGACAATGTGTTCGCGGGCTATCTCGGCGCCCCGGAGGCCACCGCCGCGGTGCTGCGGGAAGGCTGGCTGGCCACCGGGGACCTGGGGGCGCTCGACGAGGACGGCTATCTGAGGATCACCGGGCGGAAGAAGGAGATCCTGGTGACGTCGAGTGGCAAGAGTGTGTCGCCGACCGCCCTGGAGGATCGGGTGCGGGCGCATCCGCTGGTCGCGCAGTGCATCGTGGTCGGCAACGACCGGCCCTACGTCGCCGCACTGGTCACGGTCGACCACGAGTCGGTGGACCACTGGCTCGCCATGCAGGGGCGGGCGCCCCTGCGGCCGGAGGAACTGGTGCGGGATCCGGACCTGGAGATGGAGGTACGGCGGGCGGTGGTGGCCGCCAACACAGCGGTGTCGCAGGCCGAGTCGATCCGTACATTCCGGATTCTGGCGCATCCGTTCAGCGAGGAGCACGGTCTCCTCACGCCGTCACTGAAGCTGAAGCGCAAGGCGATCGAGACGGCGTACGCGGCGGAGGTCGACGCCCTGTACCGCTGAGGCACGGCCGGCCGTGCCTC
>NZ_JBHVFF010000340.1:0-8146 GCF_042801895.1 Streptomyces sp. NPDC057543
CACCGACGTTAAACGTCAAGCTCAGGCCTCTGCCTGCCAGGCGTCGGCGAGTGAGCGAACGGAGGGGAACCGGCGCTCTGGTGCGGTAGCAGTCGCTGTCCTGATGACCTCCAACTGCTCAGGCGTCCCGCGCCACTGCTTCTCCTCGTCGCCAGCGTCCAAGAGGAGACGGAGCGCCCGGCCCAGAGCGAAGACGGTTGTCCGGATGTCGATCAGCGATCCGCGAGCGAACTCCTCTGGGGCCATATAGCGCGTCGACCCGGGCAGCCGGTCCGCCTCCAGGACGAAGGCGCTGGCCCGGTACTCGTCCAAGTCGCACAACACCATGCGGTGGTCATCGAAGTCGTACAACATGCATCCGTCATAGAAGTCGACCGCAACGAATCCAGCTTCCTCCACGGCCAGATGGGCAGAGAGGATGGCTTCCAGCGCGGCGTGGATTCGGGCAAGTGGCTGGGCCCTGAATCGCGCCATTGGACTGCCGGGAGCTGCCCGCCCCCCATGGCGTGACAGAGTTGGGTGGTAGAGAACCTCACCGCTCATCCATGGGTAGACCAGCACAAGGCCATCGTCTGTGCTGAAGGAACACTTCAGGGGAACGATGGCCGAGTGCGAGACGTTCTGGTGAAGCGACACTGCCTGCCGCAGGGAGGAGACCCCCTTCGGCGTCGAAGCGCCTTTCACGAACCAACGTTGCCCTGAAGCCAGCAGTCCGTATGAGGTGCAGCCAGAGTCCTGCTCTTCGAACTTCTGAAAGACGGTGCCCAACCGATCGAGAGCGGTTCCGAGTGCCGCAACGTGCGGCACGTGAAGAAACGGGTGCGTCGTCATTTCGCGCATGATGTCACTCACTTGCTGGCCTCGTGCACATTTCGTGCACTGCATGCTGCAGGTGGCCGGCAAGACTCCACGCCAAGCCCACCGCTCACCGTGCTCACTGTCGTGAACAGAAGAACTTGACAGGGAAGTCGACGGTCTGGCCGACCTGGTCGGTGAGGTTGACAGTCGGGATGGTCTCGCCCTGGGCGCTGTAGTAGCGGGCGAGGTGCTCGCAAGTGGGCGGGACGGTGCCGTCGGACAGGGTCGCCATGTAGTGGCGCTGGGGCTTCTTCACGGGGCTGACCTCCGAAAGAGGGGCGTGTAGGGCCGGGCTGTCCGGTCATCCGCACTGCCCAAGCCCCGGGCCGGGGTTGGGGCGGCATGGGGAGCCGTCAGACGGTCAGGGGCGATGGACGACGGGCCGGTGCAGGTCGCGGTGGTGAACGTGGACCTGGTGGCCTCGGCGGCGCAGGCGTCGGGCCAGCAGGTGGGCCGTTGCCGCTGCCCTTTTCCGGACTAAGGAAATGGCAGTCGACCGTGATTCCCCCGACATCCTCTGACGGGGCGCGATCGCGGCCGGGTAGGTTCTGGCCATGGTTGATGACTGGCGGATGGATCGGATCGGGAGTGCCCTGCGAGGCGAGAACCCCGCAGTTTTTCGGCGCTTGAACGCGGGGTTCGCAGCGATCGGCGATGTCCAGTTTCTCCCGGGCTACTCGGTGCTCCTGGTGGACGATCCCAAGGTGGAAAGACTGTCGGACTTGCCCAGGGACAAGCGGCTGGCCTTCCTGTCCGACATGGACCAACTGGGAGAAGCAGTCGAGCGAACATCCCGTCGCGTGGACGCGGCCTTCCGACGGGTCAATCTGGAGATCCTGGGCAACACCGACGGGTTCCTGCATGCGCACGTATGGCCCCGTTTCGAATGGGAGCCGACCGACTTGGTGCGAATGCCGGTGTGGCTCTATCCCCGCGACAGGTGGACCGACAAGCAGTACTCACTCGGCCCGCAGCACGACCCGCTGCGCAAGGCGATCGGAGACGAGCTGGACCGCCTGCGCTCGGCGAACTGACAGCAGGCAATCACGAGACGGCCATCTTTAGCAGGCGGGGGAGGTGGACGTGGAGGTGCTCGACTACGACTTCGCGGTCCCGGTCCCGCAGCGCTCGGGCAAGGAGTTCTGCAAGTGCGCTGGCCGTTTTCCGGACTACGGCGGCTGCGGCCATGGTCCGGAGCTAAGATCACCGGTCTGTACCCCAGAGGAGGCGGGCGGATTTGGCCGCTGTGGTGCTTGTTCACGGCCTGTATCACCGTCCCGAGCATTTCGCCGTGGTGGCAGAACGCTTGCGCACCGCAGGATGCGCGGTTGTCGTTCCTGAGCTCCACCGCGGCTCATTGTCTGCTGACACAGCCGCGGTCCAGGCTGCCGTCGACGCGCTGCCGGAGCTTCCGATTGTGCTCGGCCACTCCTATGGCGGGTCGGTGATCACTGGGGTGCGTGGGGCGAGACACTTGGTCTATCTGGCGGCCTTCGTGCTGGATGTGGGCGAGAGCGCGGCTGTTCTGGGCGGGGTGTCCCCGCAGCTTCAGGACGCGATCAACCCTGAGCCCGACGGCTCGACCAGCCTGCACCCCGACCGGGCTGTCGAAGCCCTCTATGGCGATTGTCCCGAACATCTCGCTGCCTGGGCGGTTGGCCTACTGCGTTCGCAAGCCCCCGGCTGCGGGCGAGGAGTTCCACAGCACCACAGTTGGAAGCACGTTCCCTCCACCTACATCGTCTGTGCGCAAGATCGGGCGATTGCCCCGGGCTTGCAGCGGATGATGGCCTCGCGGTGCAACGACGTGCGCAAGTGGCAGACGGGCCACTCCCCGTTCATAGGACGACCCGAGCTCATCGTTGAACTCGTGCAGGAACTGCTCGCCAGCAAGGCGAAGATCTGACCCGTGTTGATGACAGGGCCGCTCGGCGAGGGTGGGATGTTGTACGCGTACAACATCCCACCGCAGCTACAGCCCGGGCCCGTCCGCAGCAGCGGCGCCGCCTTCTTCGTGGGTCTCGTACAGGAAGACGCCCAGTGCAGATGCGCTACCGGCCACAAGGCGCGCGTGCCGTGAGGTAAGACGCTGTGATGCTTGCGCTTTGGACCGGCCGTGACCGGTGCCGTACCCGTTTCGCAGCTCAGCTGTCCCTTGCACGATCTGCCCCAGGCTCATCATCATCCGATTGATGGTGCCAGCGGCGGCTGACGAGTCTAGGTGGTCGGGAGTCAGCTGGAGGCATCTGGTGGTCTTACGCAGCAGGACAAGCAAGTCATCGTTCTTGTCATGCGGGACCTGGCGTTCGTCGAGGACGGTCTTCAATGCGGGCGGCTGTCCGGTGTGCGTAGCCAACGGCTTCCTGCTGGTGGACGTGTGGCGGGGAGTGCCTGGTGAGGGGCTCCTTGGGCGTGGAAGGGTGGGGGTGCCCCGGGGTGTCTGGCCGGCCACATGGCTGGTGACGGAACGCATCGCCTCGGGGCATCGCCGTGGTGTCAGGCGTGTTCGTCGGCGGGCCAGGAGCTGCGGGGGTGGCCGGCGCGGAACCGCTCCAGGACGGTGCGCTGCGCGGGGAGGGCAGTCGTCATCGCGTACCGCCGCTCTCGTGGGCTTCGATCAGGTCGCCGATCGGGTTGGGGCTGGCGGCCTCCGCTGGCCTCCGCCAGGGTGTTGGTGGAGCGAGGGGAGCGGGGTCGGGTCGGGCGCTTCTGCGCGAGGGCCAGGAGCTCGCGGTTGCGTCGCTGCTGCTCGGGCGTGAGCGGTCGGGCCTTCGGGCCGTCGCGGTGCCAGAGCGGGGAAGCGGGCGGCTCGGGGTAGGCGAGGTGGTTGGCGTCGTGCTGTGGGGTGTTGCTCATGGGGGCCTCGAGGTGGAGGGGGTCAGGCGTGGTCGCCGGCGCTTGGACTGGACGGCGGAGGCGAACCTGCCGAGGCGGGCCTCAACCGGGTTCGCGGCGATCCAGTCCTCAGCGCACGCCTTGTGGACGGGCTCGTTGGAGTGGGAGCGCATCGGCGTGGGCTGCTCGCACAGCGAGCAGGGGCGGTCCTGCCAGTGGTCGAAGTGCTGGCTGTCGCGCCAGTCGAGGAGGCCACCGGGGGCCGGGACCAGACCCGGGTCCCACGGCGGCTTCTTGCCTCGTGTGCGGGGCACGGCCGCAGGTCGGGCAGCTGCTGGAGGACCTGCGCGAGCAGGTCGACGGGCGGCTTCCAGGGGCCGAGTTGCCCGCGTGCGGGGACGGGCAGGGCGAGCTCCTGGACGTCGTCGAACACCAGGTGCCACGCGTCGGGCTGTGCCCACTCGGTGCAGGGCGGGGATCCGGCCTGGTCCTGGTGGCAGCCGACCAGCCGTGCCACGCCGATCACGGCTCCGGTGACCAGATCGCGGCCGCGGATCGTGCGGGCGACCAGGGGGAGGCGCAGGGCAGGCCTGTCGATGCTCTTGCCCGCGTGCAGCAGCACCCAGCCAGGCCGCCACGGGCGAGGTCGGTTCTCCACGGTTTTGGCACCCGTCAAAATGCTGGTGGCCCAGGGCTGGCGGACCGTGATGCCTCGGATCCAGTTGCCCTCGAGGAGCTGGGTCGGTGTCATGCGGGTTGCCCCTGTACGGCGGTGCCCGGGCGGCCGTACCGGCGGCCGTTGACGCTCGGAACGCGAACGTGGTCGGGGCGGGCCTGAACGATGCTGACGGTGTGTTTGCCCTCGTACATCGCCGCATCGGCCGCCCTCGTCAAGGTCGGCAAGTCGCTGCTGGCGACGGCGGCCGGGGTGGCGGCACCGAGGGAAACGGACAGCGGCAGCAACCCGTCCTCGTAGGGGACGGGGCGGGTCATGAGGCGGGCCAGGTGCTCCAGGCGCAGGCCTTGGTGACGGGGCTCGATACGTGTAAGGACGGCGAATTCGTCGCCTCCGAGGCGGCTGGCGACACCGCGGGGTCCGGCCCACTCGCTCAGGCGAGCCCCGCTCGCCGCGAGCGTGGTGTCACCCGCCGCGTGCCCGTGGTGGTCGTTGAGCTGCTTGAAGCGGTTTTCCCGGACTCCGGCGTCGGAGCTTGTGTAACTGATGGCAAGATCGCGTTTCATGACTTTCGTTTCGTGGAGTACTCACGCTGTCGAGCTCCAGCCCGGAAGCGTGATCAAGAGGTTTCGGCGTGAGGGGTGCGAGCGGGAGTGGCGTGCGCTGACGCTGCTCGCTGCGTATGCACCGGACTTGGCCCCTGTGCCGCAGAGCGCGGATTTTGTGGCCGAAGAGCCGGTCGTGGTGATGTCGCGCCTGCCAGGTGAGCCGCTTCGAGGACAGTCGCTCAGCGCTCAGCAGTTGAAGGCCCTGGCTGCTGCGGCAAGTGAGCTGTATGCGGTGCCTGCGGACGTCCTGAGCGAGATCCCCGCCAGGCCCGGTCGCCAGCACGAACTCATCGCCCAGATTCGCGCTTGGGCGCCGCGAACTCGTCCACGAGTCAACCGTGAGGTGGGCGAAGCCATGGACCGCGGCCTCGCATGGCTGGCCCACTCGGGGATGGACCGAGTTGACCAGCCGGATGTCCCTCTGGTGTTCGGTCCCGGCGACGGTAATCTCGCCAACTATCTCTGGGACGGCTCCCGCGTGCGGGTCGTCGACTTCGAGGACTCTGGTCTCAGCGACCGTTCATTCGAACTGGCAGAGATCACGGAACACGTCGCCAGCTGGGTCGACCAGTCTCTCGATGCCGAGGCGTTCTTGGATCAGTTCGATTTGAATGCTGCCGAACGTGTTCGGCTTCCGAAGGTCCGCAGGTTGCTGGCACTCGTGTGGTTGTTCCTGCTGTCCTTCGACGACCCTGAATACCCTCGTAATCCGCCAGGAACGGCCGAGCGGCAAGCGGCCCGGCTGTCCAGGCTCCTCGCCTGAGACCATGCTCTGGCCTTCAGCCCCCAGAGCTCAGGTGGCATTCGAAGCACCATGATCGTGCCCTGGACGCAAGGCGCGGTGTGAGGTGGGCCGCGCCTCGCGTGTGTCAGGGTTTCCTGATCTGCGGGATTCCGAGATCGGCGATCCGGGCTGTGTTCTGGTTTCGGGCGCGATCCATGGCGGTGAGTTTGTTGCGTGCGGCTTCGAGGCTCACGCGAAGGCCTTCTTCTTCGCCGAACCAGCCGTTGAGCTTGGCCTCCGCGATGCGCTCGGTCAGGCTGCGGATGATCTCGATCAGTCGCGTCCGTTGAGTGGGGTCGACTCGAAGCATGGGGCAGCGCATGCAGGCGTTTGCAGCGCGTCCCGTAGGGCCGTCCACAGGTGCCGAGCTCGAGTTTGCGCAGCGCGAAGCGCTGTTGGAACTCGCGCCATTCTTCTCCTGTCGGTTCTCGGCACTCCGCGGCCGGCCGCAGGGATCGTCGCTGATCGAGGAAGGAGCGGTAGGAACGGATCAGGTCTTCCTGGAAGACCGCCAGCTCATCGGCGGCTGCCCTTGCGCAGGGTGATCCAGGTGGTGACCAGGGCGGCGGCGACGCCGGTCGCGCGGTGGGCGGCCGGGTTCATTAGGACTTGTCCGGCCGATCATGTGACTGATCCACATCTAGGTCATTGACGTGGACATGGGGCGGAGTGATCTGAGTGATGCCGAGTGGGAACGGCTATGGCCGTTCCTGCCGCTCAGCAAGGGTCGTTGTGGCAGGTGGCGGGATCACCGGCAGGTGATCGACGGGATTCTGCACCGGGTGCGCACCGGCGTGCAGTGGCGTGACCTGCCCGAACGGTTCGGCCCGTGGAAGACGGTCTATGAACGGCGCCGGCTGTGGTCGACCGACGGAACCTGGGAGCGTCTGCTCCAGCAGGTCCAGGCCGAGGCCGACGCGGCCGGGGAGATCGACTGGGACATCTCGGTGGACTCCACCGTCGTGCGGGCCCATCAACACGCCGCCGGTGCCCGCACCGACCCACCACCGGCTGATGGCCCAGCTGAACCGCTGACGGCTCATCGCCGTCAGCGGTTGCCCGACGTGTCCCAGACGGTCGACCTTTGATGGACTCATGTCATGACGACATTGCTGCCCCGCATCCTTCGAGCACTTGAACAGTTCCATGTCGCCCATCCCTGGGACCACAACGCCCACTACCACCGGCGGATCCTGCGCCAGCTCCCGAGACGCTTCAACAGCGCCTTGGACGTCGGATCGGGCAGCGGTGGCCTTGCCAGGCTCCTGGCCTCACGGGCAGGAGGAGTGGTGCACGGCATCGACGTCGATGCCGCCATCGTCGCTCGCGCGCGGGAGCTCACAGCCCCGACAGCCCCGGTGACCTTCACTGTCGGAGACGCACTGAACGAGATACCGCTTGGCCTCTACGACGTCATTACATGCGTCGCCACCATCCATCACCTGCCGTTCAGCGACGCCCTAACCCGCTTTCGACAGCACCTGGTACCCGGCGGAACACTGGTCGTCGTCGGTCTCTACCGTCCGCAATCTCGGAGCGACTACCTGATCGACGCCGTCGCCATTCCGTCGAATGTCGCCATGGCATGGATCAAGAACAGGGGCCGCAAGTCACCGCGACCGACCTCGATGACTGCCCCGACCCGACCGGCGACCATGAACTTCGCAGACATCGTGCGCGAGGCTCGCCACGAACTACCCGGCGCACGGCTCCGCCGACGACTGTTCTGGCGCTACACGCTGGTCTGGCACCAGCGCTGAACGGTCAGCGCGCCACGGTCTGGCATCGGAACGAGTTGAAGCTGTCGAACTCGTGAACATCTGCTCCGTCCACCAGTCGCTGCCTCCATCCACAACACCTGTCGCGCACACGGCACCGAACGAGTCATGCCACTGAGCTGGGAAAACGTGGTGCCCTCAGCGTCCATTCGACCCTCAAGCCCGAGAGAAATGACGTGCCGGGCCGCGGAGCGGCGGCCGTAGGCGCTGGCGGTGCAGGTGCGGCCCTCCTTGCCGTACCGCCACGGGTTCTCTTCTGCCGGGGAGCCGTCGTTGACGTAGACCAGGTGGGAACCGCGCATCCCCTTGGCCGACGCGTCGTGCGAATTCTGCACGAACTGGTCCGCAGCGGGATGGATTCCGTCGAACACGGCGGTCAGGGCGCGGACCAGGGCGAGGCCTCGATGGCGCGGATGCGATCGGTCATGCTGGGTGTGCTCCTCATCTCGGATGCGGGGTGCAGGGGTGTGCGGGGCGGCCGGCCCCTTGCCGATGCTGCGGGCGCCCCGTAGTGCCACCCTCCCCCGCCCGGGGCGGGGGCCGACAGAACCCGACGCACCCGGCGCCCGACCCCCGCCCCCCCGCGCAAAAATCTGGGTTTGCGTGT
>NZ_JBHVFF010000341.1:0-8090 GCF_042801895.1 Streptomyces sp. NPDC057543
GTGGGAGCGGGCTCCCACCGGCCTTTCGTGTCAGCCGAGTACCGAGATCTCCGAGATTCCGCCGCGGAAGCCGTCGGACGTCCCGTCAGACGGCAGCTCCGTGATGTGAATCAGCACGTAGCGGGTCCGTACGGGCTTGGCGAGGGACTCCTTCAGATCGCTCCCCACCGTCGCGAGCTTGGTGAGGTGCTGAGGGAAGTCCGAGAGGGACGACGGGGCTGATGCGTTCGCATCGGCCGCGAGCACTTCGGCCTTCTGCCCGCTGCGGAACATCTCGACCTTGATGCCCTTGACCTCCTGGACACTGCCCAGGTCGACGACTATGCCGCTGCCATCCCTACGGGGCGCGAGGTTGCCGAAATTCGCGTAGCCCCGGTAGCGGAGGGTGATCCAGGCGGTACTCGCATTGCCGTCGATGGTGTTCGGCGCGTCCTTCTGCTTTATCCCTGAGCCGCTGGGCATGAACTCCGTCGCACCGGCTATCCGCAGCGGCTTGAGCGGGGCCGGAGGCTTTTTGTCGTCGTTCTCCGGGGTCGTCTGCGTGGTGTCGTCGTTCCCCGAGTCCTTGCCGCGGTCGAGGAGCGTCTCGGCGAGCTGCCAGCTGCCGAGGCCCAGCGCGGCGATGAGCAGCGCGGACACCGCCCACTTGAGGACTTTGCCGGTGCGGCTCTGGAGCGGGGCCGGGGGCACGGCGATCACCGGCTGAGTAGTGACGCCGGGGCTGGTGGGCGGGCGCCCGTAGGTGCCCTGCTGGTAGGTCGTGCGCTGGTACTCCGGGGGCGCCGTGAAGGTGGGCTCCGGTGGGCGGATGCGGGGCATCGAGGCGACGGCCTTGGCCAGCTCGTCCGGGGTGGTGCACGGCTGCTCCTGCCGGGAGGCAGTGGCGCCGTCATTGGCGAGTGCGCGCATGGCGAGCTCGGAAAGACCGCGGTGAACACCGGCACGTACCTGGTCCGGGGCGATCAGCCCCACTCCCTTGGGCAGGCCGGACAGACCGTAGGCATCGGTTTCGTACGGCCAGCGCTGGGTCAGTGCGGCGTAGAGCAGGGCGCCGATCGCCTCGGTGTCCGCGCGCTGCGGGCCGTCGGCGGTGATACCCCGCAGTGCGGCGTTCACCGCGAGGCCGCGGATCCGGTACTGCCCGGTCGAGCTGCGCAGCACCGCGCCCGGGGTCAGCCTCAGATGCGCGAGACCCTCCCGGTGCGCGGCTGCCATGGCCTGGGAGATCTGGCTGACGAGCTGGTACGCGTCATGCGCGTCCATCGGTCCCGCGGCCAGCAGCGAGGTGAGCTCGGTGGCGTCGGGGAGCCATTCGTGGACGACGTAGACGAGGTCGTTCTCCTCGACCGCGTCGAGCACCTGCACGAAGCGCGGGTCGCCGAGCAGCGCGGAGGAGCGGGCCGCGGCCAGCACCGACCGGGCTCGGGGGTGGTCGGCGGGCAGCAGATGGACGCCGACCGCGCGGCGCAGCTTCTCATCGACAGCGCGCCAGCTGCTGAACCCGTCCAGACGGGTGACGCACTCTTCGAGCCGGTAACGTCTGGCCAGTTTGTGCCCGCTGTGCAGATCAGGGGTCGGCAGAGTGGCCTCGGAGCTGATGCGCTCACCGTCCGTGTCCTGAGGCTCGTTGCCCGTTGTGTCCTGAGCTTTCGCCGTCCCGTCGGTCGTGGCCTCGTCCGCCTTGGCGGCCAGCGGTTCATCACCGCTGTTGTCGGCCACGTCGACGGCAGCCGTGCTACGTTCCGCCACCGTCGTTCCTGCCTCCCCATCCGTTGCGCGATGCCAGCCAGCCCTGCACAGTCATGCCAATTGTGCCCACACTCCGGCGCTATGCACGACACGCAGGGGGCGGTGATGGTTGTGCGGCTGCGATTCTCAGCGCCCGAGCCGCCCTCGAACCATGCCGACCATGCCGTTGATCTCTTCGATCCGCATCCGCTTGGCGGCGACGAAGAAGACGCCCAGCAGAACGGCCCCGCCGCAGATCAGCGCGACGAGTGAACCGAAGGCGCTTTCGCCGAGGCCCATGAGAACAGCGAAGCCGACGCCGCCGCCGAGCGCCGCTGCCGGGATGGCGGCCAGGCACAGGCGGGCGTAGGTGCGGACGACGTGGGCGCCGTCGAGATCGCCGCCCAGCCGGTTGCGTAGCCGTCGCCAGGCGATGCCCACGCCGACGGCGTAGGCGAGTCCGTACGAGGCAGCCATGCCGACCACGGCCCACTGGGCCGGCAGGATCACGTAGCAGACGGCCGAGGCGGCCGCGTTGACCGCGGCGACGATGACTGTGTTGTAGAAGGGCGTCCGGGTGTCCTCGTAGGCGTAGAAGCCTCGCAGCACCACGTACTGCACGGAGTACGGGATCAGGCCGAGACCGAACGCCATGAGGATGAAGCCCATGGACCGGGCCGCTTCGGTGCCCGCGGAGGCATACAGCAGGGTGCACATCGGCAGGCCGAGGGCGAGGAACATGAAGGCCACCGGCACGATCGCCACGGCCGAGTTCCGCAGGCCCTGGGAGATGTCGTCGCGGACGGCGCCCGGGTCGTCGTCGTGGGCGGCGCGGGAGATGCGGGGCAACAGGGCCGCCATGACCGACACGGTGATGATGGCCTGCGGCATGCCCCAGATGAGCTGGGCGTTGGAGTACGCGAGGAAGCCGGTGCCGTCCTTGCCGGACAGCTTGCCCGCCGATGTCGCGAGCTGGGTGACGACGATCACGCCTGCCTGGTTGGCCAGCACGAACAGGACGGTCCACTTGGCCAGCTTGACCGTCTTGCCGAGCCCGTGCCCCTTCCAGTCGAAGCGCGGCCGGAAGCGGAAGCCGGCCTCGCGCAGATACGGGACCATGGCCAAGGCCTGGACGACCAGGCCGAGCAGCGTTCCGATCCCCAGGAGCCGGACGCCCTCCGGCGGGATCGTCTGCACCCCCATCTGGGATTCGGCAGAGGTGCCGTAGACCCAGATGAACATGCCGAACGTGAAGATCATGACGATGTTGTTGAGGACCGGGGTCCACATCATCGCGCCGAACCGGCCGCGGGCGTTGAGGATCTGTCCCATCACGACGTGTACGCCCATGAAGAAGATGGTCGGCAGGCAGTACCGGGCGAACGTCACGGCGACGCTGTTGGCGGCCGTGTCCCTGGCGATCGTCGGCGACATCATGTGGATCAGCCACGGAGCGGCGAAGACCGCGATCGCGACGATCACACCGAGCGCGACCATCACCAGGGTCAGCAGCCGGTTGGCGTAGGCCTCGCCGCCGTCCTCGTCGTCCTTCATGGAGCGGACGAGCTGGGGAACGAAGACCGAGTTCAGTCCGCCGCCGACGGTGAGGATGTAGATCATCGTCGGCAGGGTGTAGGCGATGGTGAAGCTGTCGCCGAGGAGTGCCGCACCGAGCGCGGCGGTGATCACGAGGCTGCGGACGAACCCGGTGAGCCGGGACACGAGCGTGCCGGCCGCCATGACCGCGCTGGATTTCAGCAGGCCGGATGCGCGGCTCCCGGACTTGGGCGGTGCGGGCGCCGGGGTCGGGGCAGGCTCGGGCTCGGCCGGGACAGAGGGTCCTGCCGGGCCTTCCTGGTCCCGGAACAGGTGGGCGAAGGCGTCCGGCTGTTCACGATCGTGGGATGCCTGGCTGACGAGATCGTCGACCCCGACGAACTGCGTGGTCGCCGGGTCGTCGCCGTACGGGAGGTGCCGCGACGGTCCGTCGGGCTCGGGGGGTGGGGTCTGTGCCCAGATACGCGGGTCGGGCGGGTACTGGGCTGCGGGCTGCTGGTAGAGCGGCTGGGGCTGCTGGTAGGTACCGGGGGGCGGCGGTGGGTGCGCGGCGCGGTCGTACAGCGCCTCGGCCACCGGATCCTGGACGGACAGGTCCTGGGCCCGGTAGGGGTCGTAGGCGTACGCGGACTGCAGGTACGGATCGGGCGTCGGCGGAACCTGGTCCGGTGCGGGAGGGACCGGGGGCCCACCGGAAGACCCGGCTCCGCCCGCACCCTGACCGCGGTCACCGTCGTACGGCGCGTTCATCGAAACCCCACCTCATCGTCCCCGGCCGACCGGCCACGACAGACATCGCTCAACGTTCCACTTTCTCACCCGGGCCAGACGGTGCCCCGCTTTCCGGACCGGTGTCCGGCGTCGGGTCACTCGGCTGCTCGGGATCGCTGTCGTCGCCGCCGGCCGCACCGTCGGCGTTGGCCCGCTTGCGCTGGGTGTACATCCTGATGCCTGCGAGGACCAGAAGCAGCAGCCCGCCGGCGATCACCAGCAGCACGGTCGGGGTGAGCTCGGAGACCTTCACGGTGAAGGTCATCTCTCCGCCGTACGGTGTGCCGTCCTCGGTGTAGAGCTGTGCGGTCATCTGCACCTGGCCATTGATGTTGGCCGCGGCGTCGAACTTCACGGACTGGCTGTGCCCGCCGGCGATCCGGATCGGCTGCTCCGCCACGGCCCCGCCGTCGTTCAGCTTGAGCCGGGTCGCGTTTTCCGACTTCAGCCGGAGGACCAGGTGGTCCACGCCCTGCAACAGCCTGTTCTGCACGGTCACCGGGATCGTGGCGCTGCGGCCGGACAGGGTGACATCCGACTTCGAGATGAGCTGGACCTCGTTGATCAGGCCCTGCAGATAGGTGCGTACCGAGTCCCGGTACTGCTGGGCCTCCAGCGGCCTGCCACGCCAGGACGTCGACATGGACCGGTTGACCGCGTTGCCGAAGGGGGTCACCACCCGCTCCGGCCGGGCGAGGATGACCTGGAAGTTGTTGAGCGAGGCCTGGGTGGACTTGATGTCCTGGAACGCCTGGGTGGGCAGCTCCTGGCTGCGCAGCCGCTTCGGGTACTTAGAGGAGCCGGGGACACTGGTCGTCGCTTCAGCGTCGGGCTTCGCCTCGGCCGCGTCGACGAGCCCGAGGGGCTGGGTCCAGCGTTCGTCGTCGAGGGAGTGCAGAGCGGCGGCCATCGACTGGGCCTGGGCAACCGTCGGCATCCGCTGCGGCGCGACGACGATGCTCCGTTCCTCGTCCGTGTCCTGCTCGGTCAGGGCGAGGGTCTGCGCGAGGAACTTCTGTACGGCGAGGGTGGACTTTCCCGCCTTCGACATATCGCCCTGGAAGGCCGTGGAGAGCCGGGCATCGGCGACCACGGCGGTGGTGCCGCCGCCGATGGGACGGGCAGAGGTCGGCGTGTACGGCAGACTGCCGGTCTCCTGGAGGCTGTCGCTGCGGGCGATTACGTTGTGCGCGCCGGCTGAGGTGGCGACGTCGACGATCGACGGATCCACCGCCCCGTCGACGGGCCAGGCGAAGTCGGTCGACGGCTTCACATGCAGGATGGTCTGCACCGTTGTCCCGGCCACATCCGTGGCGGTCTGCAGGTGGCTGAGGGTGCCCGACACGTTCTTGCCGCGGTGCGCGAGGGAAGCCAGGTCGGGGTCGGCGAACGGCAGCGCGACGACCTTGCCGTCCGACACCGCGGCTTCCAGCGAGGTGAGCCACTCCTTGGCGACGGCCTGGTTCTTCCCGGCGACGGTGGTGTCGCCGGACTTCACGCGGTAGTTCCGCGCCATCGCGTCGACGCTGGCCAGCAGATCCGGGTCGATGATCCACGTCACAGGCAGCTGGCTGCCCAGTGAGACCAGCTGTTCGAGGCGCCCGCCCGGCGCGAGTTCGGCGGCCAGGTCGTCATCCGCGAACACGGGTGTCTGCTGATCGTCGGAGCCGGTTTCGGCGGTGACGTGGGGCGACGCGATGAGCGGCCAGAGATAGGTGACCTTCGTCCTGGAGTCACGCTCCTCCTGCTGCCAGGGCAGGAAGGTGCGCTGGATCCCCAGCACGTGGTCGTACCGGGCCCGGGAGGTCTGCCCCGACAGCGAGACACCGAGCTGGTAGACGCCGTCGTCGCCGAGCCCGAGCTTGTCGACCGGCACGGACAACGTGAAGTCCTGGCTGATTCCGGAAGAGAGCTTCGCGAACTTCACCGTGTACTTGCCGCCGAGCGGTGCGGGGTCGCTGCCGGGGACGTAGCCGGTGCGCTTGGCCGCGGTGTCGATCGACATCCTGCCGTCGAGCCTCGGACCCACTCGCAGGTCGACCTCCGCCTGCGTGATCGTCTCCCTGCCCCTGTTGGTCACGGTGCCGGAGACGGTCAGGGTGTCCCCCTTCACCGGTGCGCTCGGAGCGAGAGTGTCCAGGGACACATCGACCGTCTCGGAGCCGGTGGGGGCCTTGGCGGTCCCGCCGGCCTGGGCGGCGGACGCGGCCGGTCCGGCCAGCAGCATGGCGACGAGCGGTGCCCCGATGATCGTGGCGGCTGTGCGCCGCAGCCACCGGCGGGCAGGAGAGGGATTGATCCCCTGAATGTCTGCCGCCTCGGCCACGCGCCTACCCGTCCCTCGTCGTTGTCAGCTGGTGTCGATGGTTGTCGGTTGCTGCGTCCCCGCATGGTAACGATGTGCGTGGGTGCGAAGCGCTGGGGAGTCCGTTACATGATCGGAAGAGTCTCGCAGGGCGGGACGAAACCAGGACGACCGGGCCGGTCCGGGCACGTACCCTTTTCTGTTGTGTCGAACGCCAATGAAGACAGCTCCCGTGCCCTGACCCAGGTGCAGCACCGCGCAGTCAGCGAACTGCTGCGGGTGTCACCGGTCGCCGACGATCTCGCCCGCCGTTTCCAGGATGCCGGATTCAGTCTCGCTCTGGTCGGTGGCTCGGTCCGGGACGCGCTTCTCGGCAGGCTCGGGAACGACCTGGACTTCACGACGGACGCCCGCCCCGAGGCCGTACTGAAGATCGTCCGGCCGTGGGCCGACTCGGTGTGGGAGGTCGGGATCGCCTTCGGCACCGTGGGCGCCCAGAAGGACGGCTACCAGATCGAAGTCACCACATACAGGTCGGAAGCGTACGACAGGACCTCACGCAAGCCCGAGGTGTCCTATGGCGACTCCATCGAGGAAGACCTCGTCCGTCGTGACTTCACGGTCAATGCCATGGCCGTCGCGCTGCCGCGGAAGGACTTCGTCGACCCTTATGGCGGTCTTGAGGACCTGGCCCGCCGCGTGCTGCGCACCCCCGGAACGCCTGAGGAATCCTTCTCCGACGATCCGCTGCGCATGCTCCGTGCTGCTCGCTTCGCCGCGCAGCTGGACTTCGACGTCGCCCCCGACGTGGTCACGGCGATGACGGAAATGGCCGGGCGTCTCGAGATCGTCTCCGCCGAGCGGGTCAGGGAGGAGCTCAACAAACTGCTGCTCTCCGCCAACCCTCGCAAGGGTCTGGCGCTGCTTGTCGACACGGGTCTGGCACAGCAGGTACTGCCCGAGCTCCCCGCTCTGCGTCTGGAAAGTGACGAGCATCACCGGCACAAGGATGTCTACGAGCACTCGCTGACCGTCCTGGAGCAGGCGATCGACCTGGAGGAGGACGGGCCTGATCTGGTTCTGCGTCTTGCCGCTCTGCTCCATGACATCGGCAAGCCGAGGACGCGGCGCTTCGAAAAGGACGGGCGCGTCTCGTTCCATCACCACGAGGTGGTGGGCGCCAAGATGACCAAGAAGCGGCTGACCGCGCTCAAGTACTCCAACGACACGGTCAAGGACGTCTCGAAGCTCGTGGAGCTTCACCTGCGTTTCCATGGTTACGGCGACGGCGAGTGGACCGACTCCGCGGTGCGCCGCTATGTGCGTGATGCGGGCCCGCTGCTGGAGCGGCTGCACAAGCTGACCCGCTCGGACTGCACCACGCGGAACAAGCGCAAGGCCGCTGCCCTCTCGCGGACCTATGACGGACTCGAGGAGCGCATTGCGCAGCTGCGGGAGCAGGAGGAGCTGGATGCCGTCCGGCCCGACCTGGACGGCAACGAGATCATGAAGACGCTGGGCGTGGGTCCCGGGCCGGTGATCGGCAAGGCCTACGCGTTCCTGCTGGAGCTGCGGCTGGAGCACGGGCCGATGGGGCATGACGTCGCGGTCGAGAAGCTCAAGAAGTGGTGGGCCGCGCAGAGCTGAGGCCGCTCAAGGCCTGATCGGCAGCAGATCGGAAACGGATGTGGTCATGTTTCACGTGAAACATGACCACATCCGTTTCCGA
>NZ_JBHVFF010000342.1:0-8088 GCF_042801895.1 Streptomyces sp. NPDC057543
GGTCTCCCTCGCGAGGGAGACCGGGCCCGCCGGTTCTTCCTCCTGGGCGGATCGTCAACCGCCGTTCGTCCGTGTGCAGTTGACGCGCGTTGACTCGTCCGACAAGCTCTCTCACCACATCTACGTCATGGTAGGGAGCCCCCACATGCTCAGACGCACCGCCCGACTGCTGCTCGGCTTTGTCATGACCATGGCTTTCGCCTTGGGTGGTGCCGTGGTCACTGCCGGCACCGCACAGGCCGACGGCTGCTACACCTGGACCCGCACCCTGTCCCCCGGCGCCACCGGCAATGACGTCGTCCAGCTCCAGATACGGGTGGCCGGCTACCCCGGCTACAACTCCGTGCTCGCCGTCGACGGCTCCTACGGACCGGCCACGACCGCCGCCGTCAAGCGCTTCCAGGCCGCCTACGGCCTCGCCGCCGACGGCATCGCGGGCCCGGCCACCCAGGCCAAGATCTATGAGCTCCAGGACAACGACTGCACCCCGATCCACTTCACGTACGCCGAGCACAACCAGTGCAATACGACCTGGGCGGGTGGTGCCGTCGCGGCGGGCACGGCGAAGGCCAACGCCCTGAGCACCATGTGGAAGCTGGAGGCGCTGCGGCACGCGCTCGGTGACCAGTCGATCCGGATCACCAGCGGCTTCCGCTCCACGTCCTGCAACAGCGCGGTCGGCGGCGCGTCCAACAGCCGCCATCTGTACGGGGACGCGGCCGACCTCGGAGCCGGACCGCACGCCCTGTGCACCCTCGCCAAGGAGGCCCGCAACCACGGCTTCAACGGGATCCTCGGCCCGGGCTACCCCGACCACGGCGACCACGTCCACGTCAACCAGGGCCCCAGCCACTTCTGGTCGGCGCCGAACTGCGGAATCTGACGCACGAGAGCCCCGTACGCCGGTCCGTCCGAATCGGCGTACGGGGCCCTTCCGTGTCCTGTGTCAGACGGTCCTTGCCGCGAGCCGCGTCGCGCCCGTCGTCTGGACCGCGGCGCCGTCCGACGCCCGCTCCGTCAGATGGAGCTGCGAAATCGCGTTGCGCAGGGTCACCGCGCCCGCCCCGGTGTCCAGCTGCCAGCGCTGGGTACGCGCCGTCGCCGAGCAGGCCCCGAGCGACAGCTCGGCCCCGACCTCCAGCGGCGCGCCCAGGTACTTCTTTCCGCGCACCGCGTCCAGGCACTGGCCGGTCTCGGCGGAGCGCACCGTGTAGTACCCGTCGGCGGTGGCCGACAGCGTCCAGGAGGCCGCGGCGCCGCGGACCAGGGACACGCCCGCGTCCGCGGCGGGGGCGAGTGCCCGGTCGCCCGCGGTCAGCCGGTACGTGCCGTCGGCGAGCGGGGTGCGGTCGGTGTTCGACCAGCCCGGCGCGTGACCGATCTTGTGGGCCAGCGCCTCGAAACCGGCATACGTCGCGCTCGGCTTCGGGCCGCCCCAGGTGGCCTGCGCCAGGAAGCGCAACGGCATGAACGTCTTCGCCTCGACCTCGTTCTCGGTCTCGGCCGCGGCGCTGTCCGGCCACAGGCTGATCTTGGCCCCGGTGAGGTTCGCCGCCGTCGCGGGCAGCGTCTCGCCCTCGAAGCGCAGGGGCGTCCAGTCGCTCTCGTAGAGCTTCTGCGTCTGCGTCGTGTAGCCGCCGCGCACCAGGTAGAGCGCGTACGCGGAGTTCATGACCTGGCGGCCCTCGGCGAGCAGCGCGGACGGCTTCTGAATGGCGCCGCCGCCCAGCCAGTGCTCCACGGTGACGTCACGGTTCAGCGGGACGACGCCGTTCCTGCCCGCCAGACCGTCGTTCCAGATGCGCAGGGACCGGCCGTCGGCGCGCACATGCGCGTCGACCTGGTTGATGAAATCGACGAAGAGATCGTCGGGGGTCGCGCTCGCGCCGAACTTCGCGGTCGCCGCGGTCTGCAGCTGCGGATAGTTCGGGTACGAGGAGCCGATCATGTACTCGTCGGCCCCCATGTGCCAGGAGCGGGTGTCCCACACGCGCAGCGCCTCGTCGACCATCGAGGTGTAGTACGTCAGCGCCTCGGGCCGGGAGATGTCGAGCCGGGGCGGGGACGCGACCCCGTTCCTGTCCTTGAGCTGGAGCTCCGGGTGATCCTCCAGATAGGTGTCCATGTGGCCGGGGGAGTTGATCTCCGGCACCAGCTCGATGTGGTACTTCTTCGCCAGCGCGACCAGGGTGCGGACCTGAGGCTTCGTGTAGTAGCCCCAGAACGCCGACGCCGGGTCGGTGTCGCTCCTGACCTTGGCCTCGATCCACAGCTGGTTGAGCTTCTGGGAGGCCATGTCCTTCATCAGCCGCTCGAACCACGGGATCGAGACGTTGATGTAGCAGGCACACACCCCGACCCCGCGCTCCCGGTACGCCGGCACATCGGTCGCCGAACCGCGCGCGGCCCGGCCGTCGTCGTTCAGCAGTTGGAGGACGGTCCGCGAACCGTAGAAGACGCCGGTGGAGGTCGCGGCCGTGACGGTGACCCGGTCGCCGACATCGAGCCGGTAGCCCTCCGCGCCCAACGAGCCCTTCAGGGAGGGGTCCTGACGCAGCACGATGTCACCGGAACGGGCGGCTGCCCGACCCTGCGACACCGACGCGGTTCCCCGCAGCTCACCGGCGAAACGGCGCGCGTCGGCGGCCGTACGACTGTCATGCGTCCCGTCCAGCACGATCCTCGCACGGCCGGTCAGCGTGAACTCGCCGTCGCCGGCCTGCCATTGCCGCAGCGAGGGCAGCACTTCCGGCGGGGCCGCGGCGGCGGAGGTGTCGTCGGCCGAGGCGCTCTGCCAGGGCAGGAGCGCGGCGGCGAGCGCAGCCACCACGGCCCCGATAGTCCTTCGTCTTGCCATCCGCATCATCATGCGACCGACCCTCTTGGGACACGGTGGCCGCGGTCCATGGACAGATGTGGCGAACGGTTGGACGAATGATCGGACGTCAGACCTTTTGCGGATCAGGCCACTTCGGACATCGCGCCCGGACCGCGAAAGGTTCGGCGGTACGCGTTCGGCGTGGTGCCCAACGACCGTACGAACTGGTGACGTAGTGCGGCGGCCGTGCCGAAGCCGGTGCGCCCGGCGATCGTATCCATCGTTTCGTCGGATGTCTCCAGCAGGTGTTGTGCCAGCAGAACCCGCTGGCGGAGCAGCCAGCGGTACGGGGTGGTGCCGGTCTCCTGCTGGAAGCGGCGGGCGAAGGTGCGCGGCGACATGTGCGCCTGTGCGGCCAGCTGGTCGACGGTCATCTCCTGATCGAGGTGGCGCTCCATCCAGGCCAACGTCTCCCCGACCGTGTCGCACGAGGTGCGGGGCAGCGGCCGCTCGATGTACTGCGCCTGGCCGCCGTCGCGGTGCGGCGGGACCACCATGCGGCGGGCCAGCGTGTTGGCGACATCGGGGCCGTACTCCTGCCGGACCAGGTGCAGACAGGCGTCGATCCCGGCCGCCGTGCCTGCCGAGCTGATGACGGCGCCCTCGTCCACGTACAGCACATCGGGTTCGACGACGGCCAGCGGGAAACGGCGGGCCAGCTCCGTCGTATGGCGCCAGTGGGTGGTGCAGCGGCGCCCGTCCAGCAGTCCGGCCGCGCCGAGTACGTACGCGCCGGAGCAGACGCTCATCACGCGGGCGCCCCGGTCCACCGCCCGGCGCAGGGCGTCGAGGACCTCCTCGGGATAGTCCCGCCGGGCGAAGTCGCTGCCGGCCGGTACGGCGATGAGGTCCGCCTCCTCCAGGCGGTCGAGGCCGTACGGCGTGCTGATGGTGAATCCGGCGTGGGTCCGCAGCACCGGGCCCTCGGCGGAGACCACGGCGAAATCGTGCACCGGCAGGCCCACGTCGCTGCGGTCGAGGCCGAAGACCTCGCACAGCACGCCCAGTTCGAAGGGGTGCACCTCGTCGAGCAGCAGAGCGGCGACATTTTTCAGCATGGAGCCAGTGTGGCAGTAATTCGATGCTCCATGACAGTCCTGCCACTGCCGGATCGCGTCCGCGTGGACGAGAGTGGAGTCATGAACACAATCATGAACTTCCTGGGCACAGCCGTACTTTTCGCCCTCGTCCTGCTCCCCGCGCTGCTCGGACTCGCCCGCGAGCGCCGCATCGACCGCGAGCTGCGCGCCGCGGAACGGGCCCGGAGCGACGGACCCCCGGAAACGGCGGACGCCGCGCAGCCCGTCACGGCTGCGCGGCGCCCCTACCTCAGAAGCTGGGCCAGGATCTAGGCCTTACGGCCCTAGAAGTCGTCGTCGAAGGCGACCGAGCCCTCCACCGCCACCTGGTACGCCGACGGTCGGCGCTCGAAGAAGTTCGTCAGCTCCTGCACGCCCTGCAACTCCATGAACGAGAACGGGTTCTCGGAGCCGTACACCGCCGGGAAGCCCAGCCGGGTGAGCCGCTGGTCGGCCACGCACTCCAGGTACTGCCGCATCGACTCCGTGTTCATGCCCGGCAGACCGTCACCGCACAGATCGCGGCCGAACTGCAGCTCGGCCGCCACGGCCTCCTTCAGCATGTCGGTGACCTGCTGCTGGAGCTCCTCGTCGAAGAGGTCCGGCTCCTCCTTGCGGACGGTGTCCACGACCTCGAACGCGAAGTTCATGTGCATCGTCTCGTCACGGAACACCCAGTTGGTGCCCGTGGCGAGACCGTGCAGCAGACCCCGCGAGCGGAACCAGTACACGTACGCGAACGCGCCGTAGAAGAACAGCCCCTCGATGCACGCCGCGAAGCAGATCAGGTTCAGCAGGAAGCGACGGCGGTCGGCCTTCGTCTCCAGACGCTCGATCTTCTCGACCGAATCCATCCACTTGAAGCAGAACCGCGCCTTCTCACGGATGGACGGAATCTCCTCGACCGCGTCGAACGCGGCGGCACGGTCGTCCGGATCGGGCAGATAGGTGTCCAGCAGCGTCAGATAGAACTGGACGTGCACGGCCTCCTCGAAGAGCTGACGCGAGAGATACAGCCGCGCCTCGGGGGAGTTGATGTGCTTGTACAGCGTCAGCACGAGGTTGTTGGAGACGATCGAGTCACCCGTCGCGAAGAACGCGACGAGCCGGCCGATCATGTGCTGCTCGCCGGGGGACAGCTTGGCGAGGTCGGCGACGTCGGAGTGCAGATCGACCTCCTCCACCGTCCAGGTGTTCTTGATCGCGTCGCGGTAGCGCTCGTAGAAGTCCGGGTAGCGCATGGGGCGCAGGGTCAGTTCGAAGCCCGGGTCGAGCAGGTTCTTGTCGCGCGTGGTCTTCTCGGATTCGGTGGAGCTCATCACTGGCAGGCCTCGCAGGACTCGGGGTTTTCGAGGGAGCAGGCGATCGCGTCCGCGTCGGGCGCCGAGGCCTGCTGTACGGGAATGGGGGCGGTGGTGGCCGCGGCCTGGCCGGAGGCGGCGCGGGCGATCCGGGTCGCCGGGCGCGAGCGCAGGTAGTACGTCGTCTTCAGCCCCTGCTTCCAGGCGTACGCGTACATCGAGGAGAGCTTGCCGATCGTCGGCGTCTCCATGAAGAGGTTCAGCGACTGGCTCTGGTCGAGGAACGGGGTACGGGCCGCCGCCATGTCGATCAGTCCGCGCTGCGGGATCTCCCACGCCGTGCGGTACAGCGCCCGCACGTCCGCCGGGATCCAGGCGAAGCCCTGCACGGAGCCGCTCGCCTCACGCAGCGCCTCACGGGTCCGCGCGTCCCACACGCCGAGCTGCTTCAGCTCCTCCACCAGATACGCGTTCACCTGGAGGAACTCACCGCTGAGCGTCTCGCGCTTGAAGAGGTTGGAGACCTGCGGCTCGATGCACTCGTACACACCCGCGATCGAGGCGATCGTCGCCGTCGGCGCGATGGCGAGCAGCAGCGAGTTGCGCATCCCGGTCTTCGCGACCCGGGCGCGCAGCGCCTCCCAGCGCTCCGGCCAGTTCAGCTCGGTGTCGTAGTGGTCGGGGTGCAGCACACCGCGCGCGGCCCGCGTCTCGGTCCAGGCCGGCAGCGGGCCCGACCGCTCGGCGAGCTCGCAGGAGGCCTCGTACGCCGCGAGCATGATCCGCTCGGAGATCCGCGTGGAGAGCGCGCGGGCCTCGGGGGAGTCGAACGGCAGCCGCAGCCGGAAGAAGACGTCCTGCAGGCCCATGGCTCCGAGGCCCACCGGGCGCCACTTCGCGTTGGAGCGGCCGGCCTGCTCGGTCGGGTAGAAGTTGATGTCGACGACCCGGTCGAGGAAGGTCACGGCGGTACGGACGGTCGCGTCCAGCCGCTCCCAGTCGATGGAACCGTCGGCGACGAACGCGCCGAGGTTGACCGAACCCAGGTTGCAGACGGCCGTCTCGCCGTCGTCGGTGACTTCGAGGATCTCGGTGCACAGATTCGACGAGTGGACGACGCGGCCCGGCTCGGCGGTCTGGTTCGCGGTCCGGTTGGAGGCGTCCTTGAACGTCATCCAGCCCTGGCCGGTCTGCGCCAGGGTCCGCATCATCCGGCCGTACAGCTCACGGGCCGGCATCGACTTGCGGGCCAGACCCTTGGCCTCGGCGGCCCGGTACGCGGCGTCGAACGCGTCGCCCCACAGGTCGACCAGTTCGGGGACGTCGGCGGGCGAGAACAACGACCAGTCGCCGTCCGCGTCGACCCGGCGCATGAACTCGTCCGGGATCCAGTGCGCCAGGTTGAGGTTGTGCGTACGCCGCTGGTCCTCACCCGTGTTGTCGCGCAGCTCCAGGAACTCCTCGATGTCCGCGTGCCAGGTCTCCAGGTAGACGGCGGCGGCGCCCTTGCGACGACCGCCCTGGTTGACCGCGGCGACGGACGCGTCGAGCGTCTTCAGGAACGGCACGATGCCGTTGGAGTGCCCGTTGGTGCCACGGATCAGCGAACCGCGGGCGCGAATACGCGAGTACGAGAGGCCGATGCCACCCGCGTGCTTCGAGAGCCGCGCCACCTGGTGGTAGCGGTCGTAGATGGAGTCGAGCTCGTCGAGCGGGGAGTCCAGCAGGTAGCAGGAGGACATCTGCGGGTGCCGGGTGCCGGAGTTGAACAGGGTCGGCGAGGACGGCAGATAGTCGAGCCGGCTCATCAGCCCGTACAGCGCCGCGACTTCGTCCAGGGCACGCTCCGAGTCGTTCTCGGCGAGCCCGGACGCGACCCGCAGCATGAAGTGCTGGGGTGTCTCGATGACCTGGCGGGTGTGCGGGTGGCGCAGCAGATAGCGGCTGTGCAGGGTCCGCAGTCCGAAGTAGCCGAAGCGGTCGTCGGCGCCGTCGGCCAGCGAACGCTCCACCAGCGCGTCGAGGGCGGCCGCGTGCAGCGCGACGAACTCGGCGGTGCGGTCCGCGATCAGGCCCTCGCGGTGCCCGACGGCGACCGAGGCGGAGAAGGAGACGGCGCCCTGGTCGGACGCCTCGTCGGCGATGGCGAGGGTCAGGAGCCGGGCGGCGAGGCGGGAGTAGGCGGGGTCCTCGGAGATCAGCCCCGCGGCGGCCTCGGTGGCCAGCGCGCGCAGTTCGGTCTCGTCCGCCCGGGCGCTGCGGCCGCGCAGCGCGGCGGCGGCGACGCGACCGGGGTCGGTGTCGGGCAGATCGACGGTGAGGCCGGTCAGGGTCCGCAGCAGTGCGGTTCCCGGTCCGTCGTGTGCGGTTGCCTCGGACTCGGCTGCTTCGGACACGGCGGCTGAAGCCGGATCGGCTGGCGCGATGGTCACGTGGTGCTCTCCCTCGCTCGGCTCGGGGCCGGCGGGGAACGGGGCAGCCGGACAGAGGCGGGCCCGGGTCGGGGCAGCACTCCGTACGGCGTCCACCGGCCCAACCGCGAGGCCCGGACGTCTGGCATCCGGTTCGGTCGAGCCGGATGCACTGTCGGCAGGTCCTCGGACTTACTCGGGGGTGCGCAAAAGCGCACCGAACATACCGTTGCGGGACAGTTCCGGATTCGCACCGGATTCCCCTGCGGCGACAGCGAGCATGAGCATACATGTGGGGGCCGCCCGATGAGGCAGCCCCCACATGTTGTGTTGCGCAACATGACTCTGAACGTGCGTACAGCCCGCCGCTGAGCGCACGGACGGCCCGCCGCGCCCCGCTGGAGGGGGCTCGACGGGCC
>NZ_JBHVFF010000343.1:0-8058 GCF_042801895.1 Streptomyces sp. NPDC057543
CCGGACACATATCCGGTGACCGCCCCTTCGTCGCGTGCAGGCCCTGCGGCTCAGCTTCGTCGCGTGCAGGCCCTGCGGCTCAGCTTCGTCGCGTGCAGGCCCTGTTGCTCAGCTGCGTCGCGTGCCGGCCCGGCGGCTCAGCCGAGCAGGCCGCCGATGGGGTTCTGCCCGCCGCCGGAGGTCCCGCCGGACGTCCCGCCGGTGGAGCCGCCATTGTCCGTACCGCCGCCCCCCGTGGAGCCGCCGCCGGTGCCGGTGGAGCCGGAGGAGCTCGGGCCGGAACTGCCGGAACTGCTGGACGGGGGCTGCTGCGGCGTCGTCTGCCGCAGGGGCTGCTGGACGGCGCCCTGGGTCTGGCTGGGCTGTCCCGCACCGGCCCCCGCCTGGCCGGACTCGCGGACGGAGCCCGCGGCGGGCGTGGACTCCTTGTCGGAGGGGGAGGTGGCGGCACCGCTGCGGGAGGGCGCGGGGCGCTGCCCGGCGGGCGTGTGGGAGGCCCGGCCGCTGCGGGACTCCTGCGGGAGCGGGGAGCCGGGCAGCTGGTTGGTCGGGTTGCCGTTCGGGCCGGGCACGGTGACGACCTCGGAGGAGCGGACCGCGCCACCGAGCATGGAGCCCACGAGCAGGGTGAGGCCGACGACGACAGTGGCGACGACGGCGCCCCGTCGGAGCACCCGGCGGCGCAGGTCCCAGATCGCCGAGCGCGGGCCGAGCCTGCGCCATGCCTCACCGGCGAGGTGTCCGTCGACGGAGTAGACGGGGGCGCCCGCGATGATCAGCGGGCTCCAGGCAGCGAGGTAGATGATGTCCGGCGCGTCGTAGGCGGCGACGGTGCGCCAGCTGACGGTGACCAGCAGGGCGGCGGAGAGAAGGGCGCCGAAGGAGGCGGCGACCCGCTGCCAGAGGCCGAGGACGGTGAGGACGCCGACGACGACCTGGAGGAAGGCGACGGTCAGCCCGGCGCCGACGGGGTGCGAGAGCGCGAAGTCGCGCAGCGGCTCGGCCAGTGTCCAGGGGTGCAGCGAGGTCAGCCACTTGACCATCGAGCCGCGTTCGCCGCCGTCGAAGTAGACGGGGTCGCACAGCTTGCCCATGCCGGCGTAGACCGAGATGAAGCCGAGGAAGACGCGCAGGGGCAGCAGCACGACGCCGAGGTTCATCCGGCGGCCAGGGTAGTACGCGTGCCGCACGGAGTCGTTGCCGTGGCGCGGGCCCCGGGCGTCGGTGCTGTCGTCGTAGTCGTCCTCGTCGTACGCGTCGTCCCGGTCGTAGGCGCCCCGGCCGTACGGTCCGGTGTCGACGGGGTCGTAGGCGCCGACCGCCCGGCGCATGGGCGGCAGCAGGGGGCCGTTGCCGTGGCGGCCCGGCTGGTGCGGCGCGGTGATGACGGGGTTGGGCCGGGTCTCTTCGAGACGCTCGATGACCTGGGTGCCGCCCGCGCCGGCCCCGCCGTCGAACTCGTGGCCCGTGTGGGCGGGTTGGGCGGCATAGGGGTCGTAGGAGTCGTACGCGGTGGCCGGGCGGCCCGCGGTGGAGTTCCGTACGGCCTGCAGGAGTCCGGTGGCGCCGGGGTCGCCGGGGGCGGACCTGCCGCTCCATACGACGGGCGAGCGCCTGCCGCGCGCCGCTCCGGTGCCGCCGCTCATGGCGGGGATCCTGCGCACGCCGACGGGGGCCGGACCGTGCAGCCGCGCGCGCTGGCCGGGGGCGAGCCGCACCCGGAAGCTGGCGTGGTTGACGATGACCTGCGCAGGGTCGCAGTCCACCTTGGTCATGCTCAGGGCGGGTTGTTCGTCGAACCGAGGCGTTCTGGTGTCCACACTCATCTAACCGAGTGATGTGTGTTTAGGACACTGCCTTGACGGGCCCGAAGTGTCCGAGGCCCGTCAATGGTCTCCGGCAGGGGGCGCCCCGGTCGGCCGCCCCCCGTCCGGGTGTACGTCAGGCCCGGCGCCGCGCGACCTCGTACAGGACGATCCCGGCCGCGACACCCGCGTTCAGCGACTCCGCGCCGCCCGGCATCGAGATGCGGACCCGGTAGTCGCAGGTCTCGCCGACGAGGCGGCCGAGGCCCTTGCCCTCGCTGCCGATGACGATGACGACGGGACCGGCGAGTGCCTCCAGGTCCTCGACGGTGTGCTCGCCGTCCGCGGCGAGGCCGACGACGGTGATGCCGGCCTTCTGGTAGCCCTCCAGGGCGCGGGTCAGGTTCGTCACCCGGGAGACCGGCGTACGGGCCGCCGTGCCCGCGGAGGACTTCCAGGCGCCCGCCGTCATCCCGGCCGCGCGCCGCTCCGGCACGACCACGCCGTGGCCGCCGAACGCGGAGACGGAGCGGACGATCGCGCCCAGGTTGCGCGGGTCGGTGACGCCGTCGAGGGCGACGATCAGCGGGTCCTCGCCCTTGTCGTACGCGGCGGCGGTGAGGTCCTCCGGGTGCGCGTACTCGTACGGCGGGACCTGGAGGACGAGGCCCTGGTGGTTCAGGCCGTTCGTCATCCGGTCCAGCTCGGGGCGCGGGGCCTCCATCAGGTTGATGTTGCCGCGCTCGCCGGCGAGCTGGAGCGCCTCGCGGACCCGCTCGTCGTTGTCGATGTACTGCTGGACGTACAGGGTCGTCGCCGGGACGCCGTCGCGCAGGGCCTCGTAGACCGGGTTGCGGCCGACGACCATCTCGGACGTGCCCTTCGCGCCGCCGCGCCGGGGGGCGGGGCGGCGGGCCGCGGCCTGCTTGGCCTGGGCGCTGGCGATGCGGTTCTTCTTGTGTCCCTTGCGGGCGGAGGCGGGCGGAGTCGGGCCCTTGCCTTCGAGGCCACGGCGTCGCTGCCCACCGCTGCCGACCTGCGCGCCCTTCTTGTTGGACGTGCGGCGGTTCCTGCGCTGGCTGTTCCCGGCCATGACCTACCTGTTTCGTTGCTTCTCAGACGTGCGTACGTATAAGTGAAGTGTGCCGCCCGGATCGCCGGGCGGCACATGGGGGACTACTGGCGCGGGCCGAGTGTCCACCGTGGTCCGGCCGGGCTGTCCTCGATGACGAGCCCGGACTGGTTGAGCTGGTCGCGGATGGCGTCGGCCGCCGGCCAGTCCTTGCGTTCGCGGGCCGACTGGCGCTGGTCCAGGACGAGGCGTACGAGCGTGTCGACGACCCCGTGCAGATCGTCGCCGCGGTCGCTCTCGCCCGCCCAGTGCTCGTCGAGCGGGTCGAGGCCGAGGACGCCGAGCATCGCGCGGACCTCCGCGAGCCGGGCGACGGCGGCCTCCTTGTCGTCGGCGGCGAGCGCGGAGTTGCCCTGGCGGACCGTGGTGTGGACGATCGCGAGCGCCTGCGGGACGCCCAGGTCGTCGTCCATCGCCTCGGCGAACGCGGGCGGCACCTCGGTGGCGGGCTCGACCGTCTCGCCCGCCTTCTCGGTGACGCGCTGCACGAAGCCCTCGATCCGCGCGAACGCGGACTCGGCCTCGCGCAGGGCCTCCTCGCTGTACTCGATCATCGACCGGTAGTGCGGGGTGCCGAGGTAGTAGCGCAGCACGATCGGACGCCACTGCTTGACCATCTCGCCGACCAGCACGGAGTTGCCGAGCGACTTCGACATCTTCTCGCCGGACATGGTGACCCAGCCGTTGTGCACCCAGTACTTGGCGAACTCGTCACCGTACCCCTTGGCCTGGGCGATCTCGTTCTCGTGGTGCGGGAAGATCAGGTCGATGCCGCCGCCGTGGATGTCGAAGGCGGTGCCGAGGTACTTGTGGGCCATGGCGGAGCACTCCAGGTGCCAGCCGGGCCGGCCGCGGCCCCACGGGGTCTCCCAGCTGGGCTCGCCCGGCTTGGTCGCCTTCCACATCGCGAAGTCGCGCTGGTCGCGCTTGCCGGTCTCGCCCTCGCCGGACGGCTGGCGCAGATCGTCCAGGTCCTGGTTGGAGAGCTCCAGGTAGCCGGGGAAGGAGCGCACGTCGAAGTAGACGTTGCCGTCGGCGGCGTAGGCGTGACCGCGTTCGATCAGGCCGCGCATCATCTCGATCATCTCGGGGATGTGGCCGGTCGCGCGCGGTTCGTAGGTGACCGGGAGGCAGCCGAGCGCGTCGTATCCGGCGTTGAACGCACGCTCGTTCTCGTACCCGATGGCCCACCACGGGCGGCCCTGCTCGGCCGACTTCGCGATGATCTTGTCGTCGATGTCGGTGACGTTCCGGATGAACGTGACGCCGTAGCCGCGGTACTCGAACCAGCGGCGCATGATGTCGAAGTTCAGCCCGGACCGGATGTGCCCGATGTGCGGGGCGGCCTGGACAGTCGCGCCACAGAGGTAGATCGAGACACAGCCCGCTGTGAGCGGGACGAAGTCACGGATCTGCCGGGCGCTGGTGTCGTACAGGCGAATAGTCACGCCTCAAGGGTAGTGGGCGCGCACCAGTGCCCCGCCACCCCTTGGGGATCGCGGGGAAAAGTTTGCGGCGGCCCAGTGTCTGCCCCTGGATGGGGCCGGCCTTGCGGGGCACGATGCGGACGACGACGCGTTCGTCGTCGTCACCGGACGATGGTGCTCCTGCCCCCTGCCCCAACCCCGCGTCACGGCTCCCGCTTCCCGTTCCTGCCCACCGGAGGTCAAGGCGAGTGCGGCGCCCGCGAGCGGCAGCGCGGAGGTGGTCAGCCCGTGCGGTAGACCAGTGCGGTCGCGATCCCGGCGAGGCCATCGGCCCGCCCGGTGAAGCCGAGCCCGTCGGAGGTGGCGGCGGAGAGCGAGACGGGCGCCCCCACGGCGGCCGACAGCACCCGCTGCGCCTCGTCGCGCCGCTTGCCGATCTTCGGCCGTACGCCGACGACCTGAACGGCGACATTGCCGATCTCGAACCCCTCGGCCCGCACGATCCGCGCCGCTTCGGTCAGCAGAGTGACCCCGGCGGCGCCGGACCACTCGGGCCGCCCGGTGCCGAAGTGCTGCCCGAGGTCGCCGAGCCCGGCGGCGGAGAAGAGCGCGTTGCACGCGGCGTGCGCGACGACATCGGCGTCGGAGTGCCCGGCCAGACCGGGCCCCTCGCCCTCCCACAGCAGCCCCGCGCACCACAGTTCGCGGCCCTCTTCGAAGGCGTGGATGTCCGTGCCGATCCCGACGAGCGGGATCACGGGCCCGGTCCGTTCCTCAGAAGCCATCGTTCGCCCTCCTGCGCGCGAGTACCGCCTCGGCCAGCACCAGATCCAGCGGCCGGGTCACCTTGAACGCCTCTTCGTGCCCGGGTACGACCACGACCGGCGCCCCGAGCCGCTCCACCATGCCCGCGTCGTCCGTGGCGCCCTCGCCGCTGACGGCGACGGTCTCGTGCGCGCGCACCAGCGTGTCGCGGTCGAAGCCCTGCGGGGTCTGCACGGCGCGCAGCCTTGCCCGCACGGGCGTGCCGAGCACCGGCTCCGGCTCCCCCGGCGCCCCCGGCTCGACCTCCTTGACGGTGTCGGCGAGCGGCAGCGCGGGCACGACGGCGGGCGCGCCGTCCCGTACCGCCTCGATCACCGCGTCCACGGTGTCGACGGGAACCAGCGGGCGCGCCGCGTCGTGGACGAGGACGGTGGTGATGCCCTCGGGCAGGGCGTCGAGACCGAGCCGCACCGACTCCTGGCGGGTCTCACCACCGGGCACCACGAGATAGTCGGTGCGCTCGGGCAGGGCGTGCTCGTCGAGCAGGTTCTTGACCTCGGGGGCGCCGTCCGGCGGCGCCACGACGACGACCAGGGAGACGGAACGGGACGCGGCCATGGCCCGTACCGCATGGATGAGCATGGGCGTCCCGCCCAGCGCACGGAGCGCCTTGGGGGCGCCCGGGCCGAGCCGTACGCCGCGGCCGGCCGCGGGGATCACGGCGGCTGTGCGGTACGGACGCGATTGATCAGACATCGGTTGCACTCCGAAGCTTCGGCAGGTTTGTTTCCACGGCCGACATGGGTATGGCCACAAGCGAGCCGGGCGCCACGCCAGGACTCGACCGGGCCCTTTCCGTGACACCCGGTCGACGACGGGCACGCCGCACCGGCCGTTCGTGGTCGGCTGCGCAAGATCGCGAGCAACGTATCCGGGGGATCGCCGATGAAGCCAACGCATCGGTGAGTCGGGGCGAAATCCGGCCATGCCGTGGCCGAATCCAAACATGCCGCAGCGCCCGACGACATCCCGTGAATACGGTTGTCAGCGGGCACCGCGGCACATTAATTACGGCCGGCGTGAGCCGGTTCAGGACGCGAGTACCTCGTCGAGCAGAGCCTCGGCCTTGTCCTCGTTCGTGTTCTCCGCGAGAGCGAGTTCGCTCACCAGAATCTGGCGAGCCTTGGCGAGCATCCGCTTCTCACCTGCGGAGAGTCCACGCTCGCGCTCACGACGCCACAGGTCGCGAACCACTTCGGCGACCTTGATGACATCGCCGGAGGCGAGCTTCTCCAGATTTGCCTTGTAGCGCCGGGACCAGTTCGTCGGCTCTTCGGCATACGGTGCGCGCAGCACTTCGAAGACCCGGTCCAGCCCCTCCTGCCCGACCACATCGCGTACGCCCACGAACTCCGCATTGTCCGCCGGCACACGAACCGTCAAGTCGCCCTGGGCGACCTTGAGCACCAAGTAGGTCTTGTCCACGCCTTTGATCTGGCGAGTTTCGATAGCCTCGATCAGCGCGGCCCCGTGATGGGGATAGACCACGGTGTCGCCAACCTTGAACGTCATGTGACAGGTACCCCTTCCGTGGCTATCAAGAGTAACACGAGAACAGCTTCTCCTGAATGGCGTTTCCGCAGGTCAGGGCATATCTCGGGGCTTGACAACAGCAACACGTACGTGCTGCGGAAGGCTCACGGGAGACGGTATTCGCAGGTCGGAGCGGCTGTACAGGCGAGGCGAAACACGCACGTCACACGCATCGGAACCCCGCTCCGAAGTGGTTGAACGTCCCGTTTTGCCGGGTTCAGGATGATGAACTTTACGTACTCCGTTCGGAGATCGATCACCCGCTCGGACGCACGTGTGGTTGATCAATGGATATTGATCGGCACCCCGATGCGATCGGTTAATACGAACGGAATGCGCCACACTCCATGACACGCTCCATGAATTGATCACCCGCGATATGTGAACGGAACGTGTCGATGGTTTCGGGGGTGTTCGGTGGTGCTCCGTTCCGTGAACCCCGGCCCCGGGTGCGGGCCCCGAACGGCACCGGCCCGGGAAGTGCCGGAGCACGAAGGGCCGCGTAGGGGCGGGTCGGGTGCGGGGCGGGTGGGACGGCTCGGTAGCCTAAGGCCGCTGACACACCCTTAGGGCGGCTTTACGCCGCCCGCCCCTCCCGTCCGCAGTCCGACACGTTCAAGGAGTTGCCGCCGCCGTGAGCCGCAGCCTTCGACACGGCGCTCTCGCCGCCACAGCCATCGTGTTCTCGATCGCCTCGCTCGCCGCGTGCGGTGCGGGCAATGACGCAGCGACGCTCAAGGTCAGGCCGGACAGTGCTGCCACCAGATCCGGTGACATCAGCATCCAGAACGCGAACGTCATCACCCAGCCCGAGCGCAACGCCGAGGGCCCTGCCGTCGTCTCCGCGACGCTCTTCAACAACGGCACCAAGCAGCAGACCCTGGACGCCATCACCCTGCCGGGTACGAGCGTCGCGGTGCAGTTGCACGCCGCCCAGGGCACGGGACCCGTCGTGGTCCCGGCCGGCGGCAAGGTGGTCCTCGGCGGCAAGGGCAACGCGTCCGCCGTGATCGAGAAGAGCCGCGAGGCCGCGCAGGCGGGCAACGTTCAGCCCGTCGTCTTCAAGTTCAGCTCGACCGGGGAGATCTCGCTCGGCGCGTTCGTCGTTCCGGCGACCAGCTACTTCACGGGCTTCGGCCCGAGCTCGCTGCCGGTGGCGCCGTCGCCCTCCGCGACGCCGGGGGCGCCGGGCGAGCCCGGGGCCGAGTCCGGTTCCACGGACGAGGCGGTCACCCCGTCCGACGCCGCGTCCGCCTCGGCGCAGACCGGCTGACCGACGCGGGTGCGCGCGTACGCAGGCACGTGAACGGCGGAGGGCGCCCTCCCTTTCGGGGGG
>NZ_JBHVFF010000344.1:0-8030 GCF_042801895.1 Streptomyces sp. NPDC057543
CCGTACAACTCAACGGCCCGGGCGCGAGGCCTGGTGCTTCTCGCGCTCGGGGTGGTGAGGATCGCGACGGCGGAGCAGCTGCGTCAGCTGGTGCTGCCGGGCACGGCCGATACGCAGACGGTCCGCAATGCGTGCAAGGACCTGCGGCATGCCGGGGCTGGCGGAGTCGGTCGGCCGTACCTCCAGCCCGGGGGCCAACGGCCGGCCAGTGTGGCGGGACTTGTGGAACCTGACCACGGCCGGGCTCGCGTCGGCCGCATCCGAGCTGGGGCGGCCGGTGCGGGAGATGGGACCGTTTCTACGAGGACTTCAGCTTCCAGCCGAGTAGAAGTCCGTCCAAGTGGCCGGCCATCGAGGAGCCCGTCGCGTCGGTGACCTGGGGCCTTGCTGCGCTTGACGACGATCCGGATGATGACCGTCTCGACCGTCTGGTCGCGGTGGTCGAGCAGGGGCTGTCTTCCTGCGTTGGCCCGTCGGGCACTCTGCTCGCTCTCGACTGGCAGCACACGTCGTATCGCTTCGAACCGCAGGAGGTCGGCGGCCCTGGGCAACCGGCTTGGCCGCTGAGCCCGTATCCCGATGGTGACTACTTCATCTTCCTTGCGGAGGACTTCCGCTTCGGCAGTTTTGGCCACCCTTGGGAAGGGTCCCTTTGCCTGTTCGGTGAGGAGCTCCTCGACGTCGCGGTCACGGAAGTCGACAAGGTTCTTGGTCCGCCGATCCGCAGGTCAGGCGAGGCGGTAGGCCTGGACTGAGCCTGGGCCGAGCCGGGCTCAGGGTCTCGCGAGAATACGTGCCCGCAGCAGAGCGAATGTTGCGCGTCCGTACATGCTCCTTTTCAGCAGTTTCACGCGGCAGACGTGACCTTCGACGACGCCAGAGCTATACGGCAGGGTCAGCCCAGGGGAGCGGACCCCCCAAGCACGCGCGGTGGTCATGGCCGAGTGAACTACTGGATGCTCCAGCGGTGCGGGTGGTGGGGTTCCTTGGGGCAGGCGAAGATGTTTAGTTCGCCCCAGCGGCCCACGGTGACCTTGGTTGGCGTGGCGTTCAGGTGTGTGGGCAAGTCCTGTTCTTCTAGCGGCTTCCAACTGCCGCTGCCGCCGTCCCATTCCGAGCTGTCGATGGTCAGCAGTAGGTGCATTGGTGTCGCGCAGGTCAGGCATTTCATGGGGGACGGGTCGGTGGCGTGCCAGGAGGCGAAACCGCCGACGCGCCAGCCTGGTGGGATGGACAGGTCGTACTGGTAGCCCACCGGCGCTGCGGCATCTTCGTCCGCCGATTGCTCGGCCTCCTCCTCCAGGGCCTCTTCCCAGGCATCTATCCGGGCGCACAAGTCCTCCGCAAGCAGGCCGGCGAACGGGTAGGTTGCCACCTGCTCCGGATGCAGCACGCACGGCTCGGGTATGTACCCCTCGAACCCGACAACCTGCGGCTGTGGCGGTGAAATCTGTACCTCGGTGACCTCCCACGACCGGCGCCAGCGCAGGTCGAGCAGCATGCCGTAGCCGCTCGGGCCGTGCGCGTCGAAGGGGCACCAGAACACCTGGAGCAGATCGCAGTCGTCCGGCCCCGCCAGCAGATCGGGGACGTCCCTCCGGTACAGCTGCGCAAGGCCGATCAGCGGCAGCGGATCGGTCGCAGCAGCCTCTTGAATGCGATGTTTCTGGTCCAGTTCCTCCAGCAGCTGTCGTTCCTCGTCTGTGGGGCCGGGGTTCGATTCGCGGAGCCATGCGGAAGCCAGGATCTGTCGCCGCCGGTGGATGTCCGTCGGGCGTCGGCCACGCGCATGGCTGTGAGGCTCGGTGCACACCGGCCAGGGTTCGTCCGTCGGCCACAGCAGCGGGCCGCCCACGGAACTGGCCGCCGCGTCCGGTCGGCCCGGGCGTGGATGGAGCCGGGTGGTGGTGCCCCGGTAGGTCGCCAGCTCCGGGAAGAGCGCCTCGACATCGAGCGGGCGCGGCGGTGTGGTCCTCGACATGCACGTGACCTTAAACAGCTGCCAGCCGCCGTGATTCAGCGCCCGCGAAGACATCCCCCTCGACACCAGCGCTGTCGGAACCCATGAACATTTCGATTCTCATGCAGGCGTCAGTGCCTCCCAAACCGGTGCACAACTGCTGTCCGGTCCCGGGTTCTGGCACAACTTCTGTGATTACGGCCTGTCGATCGCTACGTTGGCTCGGAAGGCGCGCGGAAACTGCAGGTCAGCGGGTTGCCCCGGCGCGAGCACGAGTAGAGGCGGAGTGGCATCACAGAAGCTGTGCCAGAACCCGGTCTCGCGATCAGAGCCAGGCGGTCCTCGAACTGGGCCGAGGGTCGCCTGCCCGCTACGATCACGGCTCGTCACCGAGCAGCATCGGGAGGGGGCGTGACAGAGGGGCCGGGCACAGTGGCAGGTGCCGTTGTCGAGCTGAGATATGAGGTGGGGCAGCCGGATTGGTCCGACGCGTTCCACGCACGCGGGCGGATACGGGGGATCAAGGGCCGGCTGCAAGGGCTGCTCGCGCCGGTGCTCTTCGCAGTGGCGGTGTGGCTGCTCGCCGACAGCGTCCTGGCCGCGGGAATCGCGTTCCTCATCAGCCTGTTCGGCCTCGTTGCCAGGACGGGCGTCCTGGCGGCGCGGCATGCCAGGATGGGCACCCCGCTGGGGCCCTGGACCGTGACCGTCGCCGACTCCGACGGCGCTGTGCGCTTCGCGGGCACGCACATGGAGACGCGCCGGGGCTGGCAAAGCCTCGGCGGGTACGTGGAGACCACCGCCGGATTCGTCCTGGTGACGCCCGCGCCGTACCTGCTCGTCGTGCACTATCTGCCGAAGCGCGCCATGGGCAGGGACGACACCGACCGGCGGCGCGGCATACTCGACCGCCACCTGCCCCGTCACGGCGGCCGTCCGCCCCAGCACTGACGTTCGGTAGGATCCGCAGGTCGTCGTACCGGGGAGGAATCATGGCCGAGGGCCGCAGCGCCGAAGACACCGACAACGGCGCGGCAACCTCCGCCGATGTCGTGGACGAACAGAATGCGGTCCAGCTGGTGTATATGCCTCAGAAGGCCGACACACTGGTCGGCCTGCGGGTCCGCGAGCGGATCAAGCGGACCGGGCTGCTGCTGAAGGGCGTGTTCCTCGCACTGTGGATAGGGCAGTGGCTGCTCTCCGCCGTGGGCCGCGGGAGTACCGATGTGGTCTCGACCGTTCTGGTCTTGTTCGTCGTCCTGGTGGTGTGGGGGTACCCGCGGCTACAGGCCGCGAACGTGCAGCGGATCACCGGATGGCAGGGCGAGTACCGCGTCACCGTGTCTCCGGCCGGGATCACCTGCCGCAGCGACCACAGCACGTTGGTCCAGAAGTGGTCCGTCTTCCAGGGCTATCGGGAGAAGGCCGGCCACTTCGTCCTGCTCAGCCGGGACCCCAACATCATGTGGCTCAGTGTTCTGCCCAAGCGGGGTGTGCATGAGGCCGGAGACGTCGACCGACTGCGGGCCATCCTGGACCAGCACACCACTCGCGTGTGACGAACGTGAAAGGCGCCCAGCGCCGACTACTGAGCTTGTAGCCGTGGTGTCGTCAGCCTGAGTCTGGTCTCGGCGAGGCAGCCGTCGATGACGTCGCTGCGGTATTGGATCTGGCGAAGGCCGTGTCGATGCGCGCGGATGAGGTGCTCGGGGTCGGTGAAGGCCAGTGGGTGGTGTGTTGTTCGGTGGTGTTGGCGTGGGGGTTGGTGGGGAAGGGGTCGGGGAAGGTGTTTTGGAGGTTGGGCATGGGGGGGTGGGTGGTGGGGGAGTTGTTCATGTTGTGGCCTTTGTGGTGGTGTGTTTTCTGGGTTCGGTGGTCATGTTGAGGGTTGAGGGGTGCACGGTGATTTCTGGTATGGGTCGGATGGTTGTGCCGGGTAGTGGTTTCAGTCGCCAGTGTGATGCGATGAGTGTGGTGATGACGATGGCTTCCATGAGGGAGAATTGGTCGCCGATGCACATGCGTTTGCCGACTCCGAATGGGATGAATGCTCCTCTGGGTGGTTGGGGGCGTTCGGGTAGCCAGCGGTCGGGGTCGAATCGTAGTGGGTCGGGGTAGAGGTGGGGGTCTCTGTGCATGGCGTAGGGGCTCCACATCACGTCTGTTCCGGTGGGCAGGTTGTACTGTCCGAGCTGGACGGGTGAGGTGGTGCGGCGGGTCAGGATCCAGGCGGGGTTGTGTAGGCGCAGGGTTTCGTCGATGAGTCTGCGGGTGAGGGTGAGTTGGGGGATGTGTTCGGCGGTGAGTTCGTTGCCGGCGAGTACGGTGTCGACTTCTTCGTGGAGGCGGTGTTCGAGGTCGGGGTTTTGGGCGATTTCGTGGAAGAGCCATGCGAGGGTGACTGCGGTGGTCTCGGAGCCGGCGGCGAGCAGGGCGGTGATCTCTGCTGTGATTTCTTCGTCGGTGAGGTTTTTGCCGGTGGTGTCCTGGGTGGTCATGAGGAGTGAGACGAGGTCGTTGTAGGTGTCGGGGGCGGCCCGGTGGTCGGCGATGATGCCGGCGATGGTTTTGTGCAGGACGGCGTTGGCGGCCCGGGCTTGGCGGTTGCCGCGGGTGGGGAGTCGTTCCAGTGCGGAGATGGGCACCATGGCGTGCATGAGGGCGGCTTTGAAGACGGTGTCGACGCTGTTGAGGATGGTTTGTGCCGGTCCGCGTTCGGGGTTCGAGGAGAAGAGTGCCGCCATGACGATGCCCTGGGCCATGAGTTGCATCTCGTTGCATACGTGGAGGGTTTCCTGGTTGTGCCAGGCCGAGATGGCGGGTTGTGCTGTGGCCCGCATGGTTTCGATGTAGTTCTTGATGTGTTCGCGATGCAGGGCGGGTTGCATCAGGCGGCGGCGCTGCAGGTGGGGTTTGCCTTCTGCGACGGGCAGGGGGTCTCCGCCGAAGATCTTGAGTTTGTCGAAGAGGAGTCCTTTGTTGAAGTGGTCGGACTTGCGGGTGAGCATTTCCTGGAGGAGTTCGAAGGAGTTGATGACTGTGATGGTCTTCTTCGGGCCGATGACGAGTTGCACGATGGGCCCGTAGGTGCGCAGGCGTTGGACGTAGGCCAGGCGGTTGGTGAGCAGGGGTACGACGTGCCCGATGAGCGGTATCCGCCCGGGGGCGATCGGTGCGGTACGTGGGTCGGCGGTCATGTGCCTGTCCTTTTTTCGCTTGTGGTGTGTGCGGTTGCTGGGTGTGATGGTGCTGGCTCAGCTGTGGCGGGTGCGCAGCATCTCGCGCGCGGTGAGTACTTCCGCTTCGATCACTGCGGTGGGCGCGTACAGGGTTTTGTCGTGCCACAGGGCGGGGTGCTGGTGGGTGGGGTGGGAGGCGGTGCGCAGGTATGTCTCGGCGAGGTCCAGGGCCCGGGTGTGCTGTGGCTGTGGTGTGGGGGTGGCGGCGCTCAGCAGGATTTTGACGGCGTATGCGGTCTCTTCGACGGTGCTGCCCCATATGCCCCAGGAGCCGTCGGTGTGCTGCGTGTCCGTGGTCCATGCGGCGGCGTTCTCAAGGGCCCTGGAGGCGTGGTGGCCGCCGTGCTGGGCGAGCGCGGTGACGCACCGCCCGGTGGCGTAGTAGGGGGAGGCATGCCATTTGTCGGTCCAGTGTCCCTCGGGCTGCTGCCGGCCGATCAGCCAGTCGCACAGCTTCGCCGCTCGGGGGCCGTATGTGTCCTGTGCTGTCGGGTGGTGTTGCAGGTGGCTCATGAGGGCCTGGAGGGCGTGGGCGTTCGCGGTGACCGATCCGGTGTCCTCGCCGATGTAGCAGTCGTAGTGGCTGCCGTTGTGGAACAGGTCCAGCGGTGCCGGGTCGTGGGGCAGGCCGGTGAGGGAGGAAGCCAGCACCGCCATGGCGGTGTCGTCGGCGTCGGTCATGAGGCCGGGCGCACCGCGCACGCCTTGGGGGTCGTAGATTTCCTTCGCCCACCCGCGGATGGTGGCAAGAGCGGCGGTGGGCAGGTGGGTGCGGCCCAGTGCGGCGGCGAGCCATAGCCGTTCCACGACGTGCAGGGGCGCGGCCTCGGGGAAGAGTCCGTCGTAGCGCTGCGCGACTGCGGTGAGGTCGGTGATGGCCTGAGCGGTGGTGGCGGGTGACCGCGTTGCCCGTGCCGCGGTGGCGGCCGGCGAGCTGCCCAGCAGGCCTTCGGTGTCAGGGACGAGAGAGGGCGGGATGTGGCCGGCTATGCCTTCGAACGTGTGGTGGAACTTGACGGGCAGGCTGCCCGCCGGCCCGTACCGCCTGGCCACCGAAGCGGGTGCCGAGGCGTGGAAGCCGCCCGGTACCGGCAGCCGGGGGCCACTGATACCTGGTGTGTCCTCGCCGGTGGCCGGGGAGTCCAGCTTCTCGTTGATGTCGGCTACCAGGCCGGGTACGAGTATTTCCGCTGCGGCCGTGTCCGGCCACGGGCATATGGGTGGCAGCGCGCGCAGCGCGTCCAGGCCCCTGGTTGCCGCGGCCGTGAGCCGGCCGGTGACCTCTGGCGGCGTGCTGCCCCTGCGCAGGACCGCCAGTGCGGCCTCCACCGCGCTGAGTGTCGGCAGGAGCCGGTAGGGCAGCGGTCCCTCCCCCCAACTGCCGTCGGGGGCCTGCTGCTGAAGCAGGTACGTGATCCGCCGTGGTTCCCCGGGCAGCCACGGCGCTGCCGACAGGACGCGGGCCGTCTCGTACAGGGAGGGACACACGCTTCCCCAGCTGTCCTTGTCGGCCCTGGCCACCAGGCTGGTGGCTCGTTCGGCGTAGGACGTGTTGATGGGTGTGCTGATGCTCATGGGGTGACTTCCTCCTCGGGGTGGTGACTGCGGTGTGTGGCGATGCCTCATGCCTGCCTGGCCGTTGCGTCCAGGGCGAGCCGGCGCAGGGAGGCTGTGGCACTTCCCGGGAAGGGGGCGTTGTCCAGGGCGGCGAGGGCGGCCGCCCGCCGTTGGGTGATCATTTCCTCCACGGTCTGCCGGGCGCCGGTGGAGTTCAGGATCGTGCGGACCGCCGCGGCGTGTTCCTCGTTGAGGTCGCTTCGGCCGACGAGCTCGCGCAGTGTTTTCAGTTCGGCCGTGGAGGCTCGCTGGAGGGCGAGCGCCATCAGGACGGTGGCCTTGCCCTCGCGCAGGTCGTCCAGTACCGGTTTGCCTGTCTTGGCGGGATCACCGAAGACCCCGAGCAGGTCGTCCCGCAGCTGAAACGCTTCTCCCAGCGGTATGCCGAAGGCGGTGCAGGCATCGAGGACGGGCGGGGTCGCTCCGGCCACTGCCGCCCCTATGTGCAGGGGCCGTTCTATGGTGTATTTAGCCGTCTTGTATCGAATGACGTGCAGTGCCGTATCCACGTCGCCGGCAAGGCGGCCGGTGGTCTGCAGGTCCAGGAGCTGGCCGTACATGACCTCGCTGCGCATTTCGGCCACCAGGGGCAGTACCTGTGCCAGCCGCCCCGGGCCGAGGTCCGCTGTGCGCAGGAGTTCATCGGACCACACCAGGGCCAGGTCTCCCAGGAGGACGGCGGCGCCCAGACCGTGCGCCCGGGCCCTGCTGCCGGGGCCGCCGCTGTCGGTATACGCGGTGGCCAGTGCACGGTGGGCGGAGGGCCGGCCGCGGCGGACGTCGCTGTCATCCATCACGTCGTCGTGCACCAGGGCGAACACCTGGAAAAGTTCGAGGCTGGCGGCAGCGCGAACGGCGGCGGTCATGTCGCCTGTCGCTCCGGCGGCTTGCCATCCGTACAGGCACAGCAGGGACCGCAGCCGTTTTCCGCCGGTCAAGAGTCCGCGCAGGGCGGTGGTCAGGTAGAGCAGCTCGGTTCCTGGCGCAGCGCTTTCCTTGGTGTCCAGGAATCCGGTCAGAGCCGCGCTCACCTTCTGTTGCAGGGAAGAGAGGTCGGGCAGTGCCGTGGGAAGGGTTTGAGTCACCGGCGGTTGATCCTCTTTCGTTCGAGAACCGTTGTCGCGGTTCCGTTTTTTGCAGAGGACGGGGCCACGGACACGCCTCTCCTCCGGGGCTGTCGCGGGGGGGCCGGCCGGGTTAACGGCGCCACCACC
>NZ_JBHVFF010000345.1:0-7961 GCF_042801895.1 Streptomyces sp. NPDC057543
GTGCCGCAGGACGGAACCGGAACATGAGCGGGGACACCGCGCCCGTCGTCGCGGCCGGCCGTTACCAGCTGCGCAATGTGGGCAGCGGTCTGCTGCTGGAGGTGTACGGCTCCGCCAAGGGCGGTGGCGCCCCGGTGCAGCAGGGCGCGGAGAGCGGTTCGACGGCCCAGCACTGGCAGCTCTCCCCCGTGCACGAGGGCGCGGCGCTGTACCACCTGGTCAACGTCCACAGCGGCAAGCGGCTGGACGTCGCCAACGCCTCCACCGAGAACGGCGCCACGGTCCAGCAGTGGCGGGCCAACAACTACGGCGCTCAGGAATGGCTGATCGAGCGGCACCTGGAGGCACCGGGGGTGGTGACGCTGGTCAGCTTCATCAGCGGGCTCGTCCTGGAGGTCGCCGACGGCAGCACGGCGGACGGTGCCCGTGTCCAGCAGTGGGAGGACACCGACTCCCCCGGCCAGTGGTGGCAGCTGGAGCCGGTGCGGGACACCCCCGGGGCATAGGCCGGGTACAGGCCTGCGCGCGGATGCGTGCGGAAGTGCGGATACGTGCCAGAACGCGGACCGGAACGCGGGTGGCCCTTCGGGGCCGTGCCGCCCGGGCCGTCACCCACCTGGGTCAAGGCCCGTCGCCAGGTGCCTCTGAGCACTGCGGGGTTCCTCGATCGCCGGTATCCCGGCCGTACGGCCGACCGACTCCCTGACGGCCGGGACGTGGGCGACGTCTGCCGCGCCGGCTCCACGTTCTGCCGCCCGGTCGCCGGGCCCCGCCGAGGGCCGCAGGCCGAGAACGAATCCGGAAGCCGATTCCCGGAACCGGAGCCCGGAAGCCGAATCCCGGAAACCGGAGCCCGGAGCCCGGAGCCCGGAGCCGGAATTGGAACCGGAACCGGCACCGGAGCGCGGTAGCCGCGTGCGGCGCGGCTGTTACGGTCGGATGGCAGTGCCTCGCCGTCCGGCTTTAGTATGGTTCGGCAGATGTTTGGGTTTGTCAGTCGTCGTTCAGGTGTGGGCATCCGACCGGGTCGCTCCGATCGGATGCCCTGACTGGAGCCCCGGCCCGATTCCGGCGGGCCGGGGTTCTACGTCAACCGAGGGACTCGGTCACCAGTCACCGTCACCGCGGTCGTCACCGCGGTCACCGCGGTCGCGGTCCTCGTCGAAGCGGTGGATCACACGGAAGCTGCCCACCACTCCATTCTTGACCTTCACGCCGCCCTTGACGCGTCCGGGGTGAACCCCGTCGCTGGAGCTCCACGGTCCGACGGTGGCGATGGGGGCGCCGTTGTCGCAGGTGGCCCCGCGGAAGACCTCGACGGTCCGGCGGCTGTCGTTGCGAATGTTGAGGCTCTTGGCGCCGAGGCCGCTGACCACGACCATGCAGCCGCCCGGCTCGGCAGAGTACGTCCGCTCGTTGATCTGGATGCGGCCCTCGAAGTGCTCACGGCCCTCCTCGAAACCACGGCGCTCGTAGCCCCTGCCCTCGTTGCCCCTCCCCTCGTTGCCCTTGCCCTCGTTGCCCTTGCCCTCGTTACCCTTGCCGGCGTCGCCGCCGTCGAGAGCTGAAAGAGGAGCGGCCTGCTGGACGGCCGGGGCAGCCTGGACCGGCTCGGTGGGGGCGGCCGAGGCGTAGGTGATGCCGGTGGCGGCCAGGGCCGCGGCGGCCGCGACGGCGGCTGTAACGATAGTGGAACGGGTAACCATGTCGCTTCTCCTGTCTCAGAGAGGTCGGCTGAGCAGTCGACCCGTGAATGAACGTACTGACGACCCTCATACCTGTCATATCGGACACGTTGAAGGTCGACGCCTGCACGCCGATCGAGGTACATAAAGTACGCCATATGCTATTTCCATATAATTGGACTAGATGCCAATTGCCTTTATTTCTAGGCAAATTGATCCGCTATTAGCCTGTCCAGGGGACTTTCTGATGCCCGCTCACCCTGGCGGCAGCGTGTCTTCTCTTGACACGGTCCGGGCATCGGTCGGGGGCCGTGGGTGCCGGTCATCCACGGCCCCGTCAACGGGTCGGCGGGCGGTCAGCCGTCCAGCCAGCGCCTGAGGTCCTCGGTGTGTTCGCCGAGGCGCGGCGGCCGCCGTTCGTACCGCGGCGGCGTACGGGACAGCCCGATGGGGTTGGCCACCAGGCGCATGGGGTCGTCGGGGCCCGCGTCGGCGGGTGTGACCTGCGGGGACAGGCCCAGACGTTCGGCGAGACCGAAGGCGCCCGCAAGGTCGTTGACCGGACCGCAGGGCACCCCGAGCGGGGTGAGCAGGGCGAACCACTCGGCTGCGGTGCGCGGCGCGAGCAGCGCGGAGATCTCCTCGGCCAGAGCGTCGACGTGCGCGACCCGGTCCGCGTTCGACGCGAACCTGGGGTCGGTGGCCAACTCCTCGGCACCCAGGCCCCGGCACAGGGCGTGGAACTGCCGGTCGTTGCCGACGGCGACGACCAGCGGCCGGTCCTCCGCCCGGTAGATCTCGTACGGGGCGATGGACGGGTGACGGTTGCCGAGGATGCCCGGCACCTGACCGGCCAGGGTGTAGCCGCCCGCCTGGTTCACCATGCTCGACAGCAATGAGGACAGCAGATTGACCTCGACGTGCTGGCCGTCACCGGTCGCGTCGCGGTGGCGCAGCGCCGCCATGACGCCCACGGCGGCGTGCAGTCCGGTGAGCACGTCGACGAGCGCCACACCCGTCTTGACGGGCTGTCCCGGTGCGGGCCCGGTGACGCTCATCAGCCCGCCGACCGCCTGCAGCAGCAGGTCGTAGCCGGGCAGCGCGGCTCCTTCGCCGGCTCCGAATCCGGTGACCGAGCAGTAGACGATGCCGGGGTTGAGTGCGTGGGCCTCCTCGTAGGAGAGCCCGTACTTGCCCATCGTGCCGGGGCGGAAGTTCTCGAAGAGCACATCGGCGCGACGCACCAGTTCGTGGGCGTGCCGGCGTCCTTCCGCCGTGCCGAGATCGAGAGTGAAGGACCGTTTGTTGCGGTTCACGGACAGGAAATAGGTGGATTCGTCATGGGCGCGCGGCGGGCCCCAGGCCCGGGTGTCGTCGCCGGAGCCCGGACGTTCCACCTTGATGACGTCGGCGCCCAGGTCCGCGAGGAGCATCGTGGCGTACGGGGCGGCCAGCACCCGCCCGAAGTCGGCGACCACGACACCCGACAGGGGGCCGGGAACTGCGGCGGTCATCGGATCACCGTCCGGGAGCCGTGTGCGTACACCGTGGCCGTGCCGGTACGGAAGTCCCGTGCGGTGCGGACCCGTTCACGTGGGCCGAAGCCGCTGTGCCGCGACCCGGCGAAGAGGACGTGCGGGCCGGCCCCGGTCGGCTCGAACTGTTCCTCGCACCACAACGGGTCTTCACGGCAGGGCAGTTCGACAGCGGCTCGACGTACATGGGCGCCCTCGGCGCGCGGCAGGACGGCCGAAGTGTGCTGCATGGGCTTCCTCTCGATACGTGTCCTCGCGCGAGGCGACGCGTCGCGAGCCGGGCCGGTGACGACCGGGCTCGCGAAGCCACATCCTGGGCCCACAGCACAGGTGACCGCAGTGGACGAGATGTCCCACTCGGCTGCCGGTGAGCACTCCAATCCGTCCATGGGCGGTGCGAGGGGACGCACCGGCCGGCCCGGCCCCGCGGTGTCCCCGGAACCCGGCGGGTCGGCACAGGTCAGCCCTTACAGGTCAGCCCCGCCGGCCCAGGTGCAACGTGCGTGCCATGAGCAGGAAGACATCGGGGCGCTGACGCAGTCCGGCCGGGTCCTCGGGGTCGAGGAGCCGGTCCAGTACGGCGACGTCCTCGGCCGGGAGCACCTCTTCGAACATCTCGCGCCGACGGGTGAACTCGGCGATGACATGGTCGCGCGCGGGCTCCGAGAGCGGTGCCGGAAGGTCGAGCAGGAAGCTGCGGGTGCCCTGCGGGTCCAGCCCCACCGCGGTGAACAGGGCGCTCCAGTCCTCGGTCTCCCGCTTGGTGCCGGGCAGCGACGCCCGCATGTCCTCGAACCAGTCCGCGGTGATCGCGTCGAGCCTGGCCTCCAGACCGGGCCGCCCGATGCCGATGTCGCGCGGGAGCTGGCGGGGCGGCAGACCGCCCTCGACCAGGGCGATGGTCCCGCCGGGGCGCAGCAGGGCGGCGAACCCGGCGAGGACGGCGCGCTGGTCACCCATGTGATGCAGAGCGTTGCCCACCCAGATCAGATCCGCCTCCCCCAACGCGTCGAGGCTCTCGGGGATCTCGGCCTGCTGGGTCCGTACGCGGTCGCCGAGACCGAGCCGCTGGGCACGGGCCCGGGTGCGTTCCAGAAGGGCCGGGGTGCCGTCCACGGCGACGACTTCGGCCTCCGGGAACACCTCGGCGAGCAGACAGGAGATCACGCCGGGGCCGCTGCCGATGTCGAGCACCCTGCGCACGTTCGGGGCCGTGGGCAGGCCGGCGATCCAGCGGGCCGCCTCCTCGTACTGCGGGCGGCTGAGCTCGGCGTTCTGCTCCAGCAGCGGGCCCATGACGTCCCAGTCGAATTCGGTGGTGCCGTGGTGATGCACGTGGGTGGGGTCGTTGTGCCGGTGGCCGTGAGTGGCGGTGTGCTGATGACCATGGTCGGTGTGCTGGCTCATGGGGACAGCCTCACCACCCATCGGCGTTCTGGCCAGATTTGTTGCCGATTCGGCAAGCGGCTATGTCGGTACGGGCGGAGCGGGGGCGTTGGAGGGGTGGTCCCGGGTCAGTCGCTCCGCCGCAGTGCCAGCAGCCGGTAGCGCGGGTCGGCGCGCGGCCTGTCGGGCTCGGGCAGCGCTGTCAGGACTGCGGCGAGCCGTTCGGCCGCCGTCCCCGGCAGGTGCAGCCGTGAGGCGTAATAGCCCGCACGCACCGTGTGCGCCGCGTTCGACGGGCTCCTGCCCTGGCCGTGCCCCAGGAAGTGGGCCTCCCCCACCAAGTCGAGGCCCGCGTCCGAGCCGTACCTGACGATCAGGTCCGCGGCGTCGGACGGATCGGCGTTCAGGTAGGGGGCGAACGCCACGTCTATATCGCTGCCGACGTCATGGGCCGCGTCCTTGTCGACGGTGGTGACGAACACACCACCGGGCCGCAGCACCCGCGCCGCCTCGGACACCACAGCCCGCACATCCTCCTCCCCGCGCAGCAGATGCAGCAGCCAGATCGCGGCGACCGCGTCCACCGTGGCGTCGGGCAGCGGCAGCCGGCGTGCGTCGGCCAGCGCCACCGCGCCGATCCGCCGCCGGGCGACCCGCGCCATGCCGTACGAGGCGTCCGTACCGAACACGCGAAGTCCGGGACGGGCAGGGGCCATGCGCTCGGTGACCAGTCCCGTCCCGCAGCCGATGTCCAGCAGGGTGCGGGCGGACGACGGGACCAACTCCAGTACTGCGGCGGCCGCGGCCTCCGCCCTGGGCGCACCACCGCGCGTGGCGTCGTAGTTGGCTGCTTCGGTGTCGTAGTCCAGCATCTGACCGACTCTAGGCCAGACCTCCGCCGATTGGACACCCACCTATTGCCGGTACGCCGTCGGGCCCATAACTTGCGTTTACGGAGCTGGAGTTGCGCCATCTGTGAACCGTACGAGCCATTGCCGGCACCGGGGGCCCGGCAAAGGCTGCCGCGGCTCTCGGGCTCGCCCGGCAGGAGCGGTGGGCGGGCACACGCGGGCGGCCTACGCGAAGGCGGTGGAGCGCAGCGAAAGCCATACGGGGTGGCTCGCTGCGCATCCACGCTTCGGCCCGGCGATGTGACATGTCGGCGCACGGCGGTGGGTCGGCGGACTCGGCTCGGGATGAGGATGCGACCTGTCATCGTGCACCGACGGGCCCTGATCCGGAAGGTGACATGCCACCGCACGGCGGCCGCGTGCCCGTTCGTCCGGCTATCTGACGCCGTGCCCTGGGGCGATCGCCACCACTCGCGCGGCCAGGTTCAGGTCGTTCTCGGTGACCACGCCGCCCGCGTCATGGGTGTTCACGGACAGGATGACGGTGTTGTATCCGAGGGTCATGTCGGAGTGGTGGTTCAGCTCGTCCTGGATCTGGGCGATGTGCACGGTCAGCCCCAGAGCGGCGAAATGCGTGTGGAGCCGGTAGGTGCAGGTGATCCGGTCCCCCTCCAGCGACCAGCCGGGCAGATCACCCAGACGGTCCTCGATCTCCTTCTGCGACAATGGTGCGGCGGGCATGCTGAGACTCCCTCACGAGCGACGGTTCCGGTCGACGGTGCCGGTGACGTTACGGTCTGGGTATGACAACTGTCGCGCTTGACACGGGGGTAGGGCCGCTGCTGCGCAGCTGGCGGGAACAGCGTCGGATCAGCCAGCTGGAGCTGGCGCTGCGGGCCGATTCCTCGGCCCGGCACATTTCCTTCGTCGAGACCGGCCGCTCCCGGCCCAGCGAGGACATGATCCTGCGACTGGCCGAGCACCTCGACATCCCGGTCAGGGAACGCAACGCTCTGCTGGTGGTGGCCGGTTACGCGCCCCGCTACGCACAGACCGCGCTCGACGACCCGGCGTTCGGCGCGCTGCGCGAGGGGATGGAGCGGCTGCTCCACGGGTACGACCCGTACCCGGCGCTCGTCGTCGACGGCATGTACAACGTAGTGGCGGCCAATCGGGGTATCACGATGCTGCTGGAGGGCGTGGCAGGGCATCTGCTGGCGCCGCCGCTGAACGCCATGCGGCTCACCCTTCACCCGGAGGGCCTGGCTCCGCGCATCCGTAATCTCCGGGAGTGGCGGGCCGATCTGCTGGCCCAGATGGAGCGCCAGATCGCCCTGGCCCGGTCGGCGGAACTGCGTGAGCTGTACGAGGAGGTCGCCGGCTATCCCGCGCCCGGAGGTACGGACCGGGCCGACGGAGCCGGGCCGGCCGCGGGCGGCGACGGGGCGATCGAAAGGTCCGGCCCGGCGTCGCTGCCTTTCGCGTTGCCGTTGCACATCGAGCACGGCGGGCAGGTGCTCTCGTTCGTCTCCTCCATCGCGACGTTCAATACGCCGATGGACGTGACGGTGTCCGAGCTGGCCATCGAGACGTTCCTGCCTGCCGACCGGGCCACCGCCGACCATCTGCGCTCCCTCACTTCCTGACGATCGGGCGGACCCAGGGGGCGTCGGCACGCGCCAGGACGATCGCGGCCGTGGTGACGGTCGCCAGGAGCGCCAGGGCGAGCAGCAGGGGAAGGCTCGGGTGTCCGTGCAGGACGGCCACGGCTCCGACGAGCGCGCCGGCCATCATGGCGGCGGCCGAGAGCACCCGTCGTCCGGCCTTGCTGCCGGCTCCGCCCGCGAACCGGCTGTCGGAGAGGATGCCGGTGATGGTCAGCGTCAGCACGGTGGTGGTGAGGTCGGGGACCGCCAGTGCCCGGGACACGGCGTTCTGCACCCCGAGGCCGAGTCCGAGCAGTGTGATGAGCGCGAATCGGGCCCCGCCGACGTACGGATGCCCGGACGCCAGAGTGACGATCAGTGCGGCCAGGACACAGGTGGTCTCGACGAGGAGTGCGTACATCAGCATCCGCCCGCGATGCGTCGGGGCGTGGTGCACGATCAGGCCGCCGAGCAGCGCCCCCGCCGCGAACGCGGCGAGTGCGACGAGCGAGGCGGCGAATGAGAAGCCGGGGGCTCCGGCGATCGCGAAGCCGGAGAAGACCACATTGCCGGTCATGTTCGCGACGAAGACCCGGCCGAGTTCCAGGTAGCTGACCGCGTCGACCAGCCCCGTCACGACGGTCAGGGCGAGCATCAGGGGAGGCAACGGTCCGTGCCGGTCGTTCATGTCGGGTACGACAGTGGACCATGCCTCACGCAACAGGACGGGCACGGGCATGGCCATGGGCTCGCTCCGATCACCGGTGGGTGCTCGGAATTGTGCCGTCCCGGACGCGCGGAACGCCACGACCGACGCATGTCGCCCCCGCCCCGAAGGAGGCCCGGCTTCCTTCGGGG
>NZ_JBHVFF010000346.1:0-7921 GCF_042801895.1 Streptomyces sp. NPDC057543
GACCAAGGGTGACCGCCCTTCCGTGTACCGGCGCGAGAGGGCCCGTTCCGGGCCTCCGCCGCCCCCGCCGGGCGGACCTCTCCGGTCTCCGCGCCGTTTCGTGGCCGGCGCGGAAGCCGAACGGGGGCCCGGGACAACGGTCCCGAACCCCCGTCAGCAGCCCTGGGACCGCCTGTCCCGGACCGGCCCGCGGCCTCGTCGCACCGGCCGCGCGGCCCGTCCCGGACCGGCCCGCCCGCCCGTCTCAGACCAGCGCGCCGCCCGGCAGCTCCACCTTCGCGCCGAGCTTCTCCAGCTTCTCCATGAAGTTCTCGTAGCCGCGGTTGATCAGGTCGATACCGTGCACCCGTGACGTGCCCTGCGCCGCCAGCGCGGCGATCAGGTACGAGAAACCGCCGCGCAGGTCCGGGATGACCAGATCCGCGCCCTGCAGCTTCGTCGGCCCGGACACGACCGCCGAGTGCAGGAAGTTCCGCTGACCGAAGCGGCAGTCGGAGCCGCCCAGGCACTCGCGGTAGAGCTGGATGTGTGCGCCCATCTGGTTCAGCGCGGAGGTGAAACCGAGCCGGGACTCGTACACCGTCTCGTGGACGATCGACAGGCCCGAGGCCTGCGTCAGGGCCACGACCAGCGGCTGCTGCCAGTCGGTCTGGAAGCCGGGGTGCACGTCCGTCTCCAGGGCGATGGCGTTCAGCGCGCCGCCCGGGTGCCAGAAGCGGATGCCCTCGTCGTCGATCTCGAACGCCCCACCGACCCGGCGGAAGGTGTTCAGGAACGTCATCATCGAACGCTGCTGTGCGCCCCGTACGTAGATGTTGCCCTCGGTGGCCAGCGCCGCGGACGCCCAGGAGGCCGCCTCCAGACGGTCCGGGATCGCCCGGTGCGTATACCCGTCCAGCCGGTCGACGCCCGTGATCCGGATCGTCCGGTCGGTGTCCATCGAGATGATCGCGCCCATCTTCTGCAGTACGCAGATGAGGTCCTCGATCTCCGGCTCCACGGCCGCGTTGGACAGCTCGGTGACGCCCTCGGCGAGCACCGCCGTCAGCAGTACCTGCTCGGTGGAGCCCACCGACGGGTACGGCAGCCGGATCTTCGTGCCGCGCAGCCGCTGCGGGGCCTCCAGGTACTGGCCGTCCGCCCGCTTCTCGATCGTCGCGCCGAACTGCCGCAGCACGTCGAAGTGGAAGTCGATCGGCCGGCCGCCGATGTCACAGCCGCCGAGCCCGGGAATGAACGCGTGGCCCAGCCGGTGCAGCAGCGGGCCGCAGAAGAGGATCGGGATGCGCGACGAGCCCGCGTGGGCATCGATGTCGGCGACATTGGCGCTCTCGACATGGGTCGGGTCCAGAATCAGCTCGCCCGGTTCGTCACCCGGCCGGACCGTCACACCGTGCAGCTGCAGCAGCCCTCGCACCACCCGCACGTCGCGGATGTCGGGCACGTTGCGCAGCCGGCTGGGCCCGCTGCCGAGCAGCGCGGCGACCATTGCCTTCGGCACCAGGTTCTTGGCGCCTCTGACGCGGATCTCGCCCTCCAGCGGGGTTCCGCCGTGGACAAGCAGGACATCGTCTGTGCCGGTCATGAATCTCGCGTTCCGGAGTGGTCGGGCAGGGGGCCAACCGAAAGGGTAATGGCCCACCGCCCCCCTTCCGTAAGTGGACGGGGGGTGCGCGAACGTCATGAATTCGCCACAACACGCTCTGCTGCCCGGGTCTTGCGGAGGGTTACCGTCCGCAAAGCCTTCCGGGCGGTGCGCTACCCGTGCGTCCGTGCGCCTTGAGCTGCGCCCCGAGCCGTGCACAGCTCTTTCGGTGACCTGGCGACCCAGTTGGTCCCCGTGGAGACCGAAGATGCGGGATCATTTCTGCCATGACCGAGGTGTCCTCGCTCACAGGGCGACTGCTCGTGGCCACACCCGCGCTCGCGGACCCGAATTTCGACCGCGCGGTGGTGCTGCTCCTCGACCACGACGAGGAGGGCTCGCTCGGCGTGGTCCTGAACCGCCCGACCCCCGTCGGCGTCGGTGACATCCTCACGTCCTGGGCCGGTCTGACCGGCGAACCGGGCGTCGTCTTCCAGGGCGGCCCGGTCTCGCTCGACTCGGCGCTCGGCGTGGCAGTCATCCCCGGCGACGAGGGCCCCCTCGGCTGGCGCCGGGTGTACGGGGCGATCGGCCTGGTCGACCTGGAGGCGCCGCCGGAGCTGCTGGCCGCGGCGCTCGGCTCGCTGCGGATCTTCGCCGGATATGCCGGCTGGGGCCCCGGACAGCTGGACAAGGAACTGGCCGAGGGTGCCTGGTACGTCGTCGAGTCCGAGCCCGGAGACGTCTCCTCCCCGCGTCCGGAGCACCTCTGGCGGGCGGTTCTGCGCCGCCAGCGCAGCGAACTGGCGATGATCGCCACCTATCCGGACGACCCTTCGCTGAACTGATGGTCCCGGTCTTCAGTACCCTTGGGGTCCATGAGCACTCTTGAGCCCGAGCGCGGGGCAGGTACGGGCACCCTCGTAGAGCCGACGCCACAGGTGTCGAACGGCGACGGCGACCACGAGCGCTACGCCCATTACGTCCAGAAGGACAAGATCATGGCGAGCGCCCTGGAGGGCACCCCCGTGGTCGCACTGTGCGGCAAGGTCTGGGTACCGGGCCGCGACCCGAAGAAGTATCCGGTCTGTCCCATGTGCAAGGAGATCTACGAGTCCATGGGTGCCGGCGGCGACAAGGACAAGGGCAAGGGCGGCAAGGACAAGAAGTAGTCCGGGGCCGACCGGCCGCCATCGCTTCGAGCCCCCGGGGCGCGCGTCATGCGCACCCCGGGGGCTTTTGTGCGTGCTCCGGGTGCCTTGCGCGTTGCACGGGCTGTGTCGCCGGGTCACAGAGTGGTTGAGACCACTTGTCGGCGTCTGCGTGCGCACCTACTCTCCTGCCAGTTGTGCAGAACGAAACGTATGTTGCGTATGTTGCAACGCCTATCGGTGGAGGTTCCCGGATGAAGCTGTCTGCCCGAATGGCCGCCCCGGCCGCGGCGCTTGTGCTGGCGGGTCTCGCCGCCACCGCCTGCGCGCCACAGACCTCCGACACCGGAGCCAAGGGGGACGAGAAGACCGGCACGCTGCGGGTCTGGTTGTTCCAGGAGGTCGGCAACAAGCCGAAGGAGCAGGTCGTCGACGCGGCGGTCGCCGACTTCGAGAAGGCCCACAAGGGCGCGAAGGCCGAGGTCGAGTACATACCGGTCGACACCCGGGCCCAGCGCATCAAGGCGGCGTTCAACGACCCGAAGAGCGCCCCGGACCTCATCGAGTACGGCAACACGGACACCGCCGGGTACGTCAAGGACGGCGGACTCGCCGATGTGAGCGCGGAGTTCGCCGCCTGGGACGAGGCCAAGGACACCGACCCGACCGCCAAGCAGTCCGTGACGGTCGGCGGCAAGATCTACGGGGCGCCGCTCTTCGTCGGCGTACGCGCGCTGTACTACCGCACCGACATCTTCGAGGAGTTGGGGATCGAGGCCCCCAAGTCCCAGGCGGAGCTCATCTCCACCGCGAAGAAGATCCACAAGAAGAAGCCGGACCTCTACGGACTGGCGGTCGGCGGCGCCTACACCTACGGTGCGATGCCGTTCATCTGGGCGGGCGGCGGCGAACTGGCCGACGAGAGCGGTGGTACGTACAAGGCGGCCATCAACAGCGACAAGGCCCGCAAGGGCATCGCGGCCTACACCTCGCTCTTCGGTGACGACAACTGCCCCGCCGCCAAGTGCGCGGCCATGGGCGGCAACGCGACCGTCACCGCCTTCGCCTCCGGCAAGGCGGCCATGGCGATCGGCGGCGACTTCAGCCACGCCGCCGTCGAGGCGGGATCGGTGCAGGGCAAGTACGCGGTGGTGCCGCTGCCCGGCGTCGCCGAGGGCTCCGTCGCCCCGGCATTCGCGGGCGGGAACAACATCGGCGTACTGAAGAGCAGCTCGCACCGCTCTCTGGCCGTGGACCTGATGAAGTCCCTGACCGGCAAGCGGACCCAGACGAAGATGTTCGACGCGATGGGCTTCCTGCCCACGTACACCGATGTGCGGGCCACGGTCGCGCAGAAGGAGCCGTTCGTCGAGCCGTTCGTCAAGACGCTCGGCGCGGGCGCCAAGTTCGTCCCGGCCTCGCCCGGCTGGGGGCAGATCGACTCCTCGCTGGTCCTGCCGACGATGTTCCAGGAGATCGTCAGCGGCCGTAAGGACGTGGCGAAGGCCTCGGACGACGCGGCGAAGAAGATGGACGCGGCGTTCGCCGACGCGGGCTGACGATGACCGCGAACAGTACGGCTTACAAAGCACCCGGCACGTCCGGGGCGGGTGGCACCTCCCCCCGCCCGCCCCGGCGCAGCCGCCCGGCCTCGCCCGCGCGCCGCTCCGGCCGGACCCCCTGGCTCTACCTCCTGCCCGCGCTCGTCCTCCTCGGCGGGCTGCTCGTCTACCCGATCTACCAGCTCGGTCTGATCTCCTTCCTGGAGTACACCCAGGCCCAGGTCAGCGGCGGTGAACCGACCACCTTCCAGGGGCTGGGGAACTACGCGACGCTTTTCGGCGACAGTCAGTTCTGGCAGGTGCTCCTGGCGACCGTGGTCTTCGCCGCGGTCTGCGTACTGGCCACCCTGCTGGTCGGCTGCGCGCTCGCCGTCCTGCTGACCCGGGTCCGCGCCGTGCCGCGGCTCGCGCTGATGATGGCCGCGCTCGGCGCCTGGGCGACCCCCGCGATCACCGGTTCCACCGTCTGGGTGTTCCTCTTCGACCCGGACTTCGGCCCGGTCGACCGGGTGCTGGGGCTCGGCGACTTCTCCTGGACGTACGGGCGCTACAGCGCCTTCGCCCTGGTGCTCCTCGAAGTCCTGTGGTGCTCGTTCCCGTTCGTGATGGTGACGGTGTACGCGGGCATCCGGGCGATCCCCGCCGAGGTGCTCGAAGCGGCCGCGCTGGACGGGGCCTCGCAGTGGCGGATCTGGCGGTCGGTGACGGCACCGATGCTGCGGCCGATCCTCGTCGTCGTCACCATCCAGTCGATCATCTGGGACTTCAAGGTCTTCACCCAGATCTATGTGATGACCAACGGCGGCGGCATCGCCGGCCAGAACCTGGTGCTCAACGTGTACGCGTACCAGAAGGCGTTCGCGTCCTCGCAGTACAGCCTCGGCTCGGCGATCGGCGTCGTGATGCTGGTGATCCTGCTGGCCGTCACGCTCGTCTATCTGCGCCTGGTGCGGCGCCAGGGGGAGGAACTGTGAGCGCACGGAACCTGCTGAGCGTCCGCCGGCCCGGTCGGCTGGCCGCCGAGGCCGCGGCCCTGCTCATCGCCGCCGCGGTCGCCTTCCCGCTGTACTGGATGGTGCTCTCCGCCCTCAAACCGGCCGGCGAGATCCAGTCGACGAACCCCCGCCCGTGGACGCTGTCGCCCTCCCTGGACTCGTTCCGCCGGGTCTTCGAACAGCACGACTTCGGGCGGTACTTCCTCAACAGCCTGATCGTCGCGGGCACGGTCGTCATCGCCTCCGCGCTGATCGCCTTCCTTGCGGCGACGGCCGTGACCCGGTTCAGATTCCGCTTCCGGACGACGCTGCTGATCATGTTTCTGGTCGCGCAGATGGTGCCGGTGGAGGCGCTGACGATCCCGCTGTTCTTCCTGATGCGGGACTTCGGCCAGCTGAACACGCTCGGCTCACTGATCCTGCCGCACCTCGCCTTCTCGCTGCCGTTCGCGATCTGGATGCTGCGCGGCTTCGTCAAGGCCGTCCCGGACGCGCTGGAGGAGGTCGCCTACATCGACGGCGCGAGCCGCACGCGCTTCCTGTGGCAGATCCTCTTCCCGCTCGTCTTCCCCGGTCTGGTGGCGACCAGCGTCTTCTCGTTCATCTCGACCTGGAACGACTTCCTGTTCGCGAAGTCGTTCATCATCAGCGACACGTCCCAGTCGACGCTCCCGATGGCGCTGCTGGTCTTCTTCAAACCCGATGAGAACGACTGGGGAGGGATCATGGCGGCCTCGACGGTGATGACCATTCCCGTGCTGGTCTTCTTCGTACTCGTACAGCGCCGCCTGGTCTCGGGACTGGGCGGAGCGGTAAAGGACTGACGTCATGGACACGGAATCGGATACGGACATGGGCGCGAACGCGAACGCCGACACGGGCAGGGGCAGGGACACGAATGTGGACATCGGCACGGACACGGAACTGATCCCGGCGCCCGTGCGCATCGGTGACGCCGGTATCTCCGACGGTGACAGTGGCGGGGGATCGCGCGCCTTCCCGCTTGCCCCGTCCACCACCATCGCGGCGGCCCCCGGCACCGAGAACACCGAACGCTGGCTGCGCTCCACCCTCGGCGCCGCCTTCGGCCTGCCGCTCGCCCCGCAGAGCGCTGTCGAGGGTGGCGAGGGCGCCGCGAACAGCATCCGGCTGCGCATCGACCCGGCCCTGGACCCCGAGGGCTACCGGCTGGGCGCAGGACCCACCGGCGTCGAGATCGCCGGAGGAAGCGCCGCCGGAGTCTTCTGGGGCGCGCAGACCCTCCGTCAGCTCCTGGGGCCCGCAGCCTTCCGCCGCGCGCCCATCAGCCCCGACAGCAGACCCACCATTGCGTTCACGGACATCGAGGACGGCCCCCGCTTCCCCTGGCGCGGCATGATGCTCGACGTGGCGCGGCACTTCCTGCCCAAGGACGACGTCCTGCGCTATCTCGACCTCCTCGCCGCGCACAAGCTGAACGTCTTCCACTTCCACCTCACCGACGACCAGGGCTGGCGCATCGAGATCAAGCGCTACCCCCGGCTCACCGAGGTCGGCTCCTGGCGGTCCCGTACCAAGCACGGTCACCGGGCCTCCGAGCTCTGGGACGAGACCCCGCACGGTGGTTACTACACGCAGGACGACATCCGCGAGATCGTCGCGTACGCCACCGAGCGGCATATCCGGGTCGTTCCCGAGATCGACATCCCGGGCCACTCGCAGGCCGCGATCGCCGCGTACCCCGAACTGGGCAACTCCGACGTCATCGACACCACCACCCTCTCCGTCTGGGACACCTGGGGCATCAACGCCAACGTACTCGCCCCCACTGACAACACCCTTCGCTTCTTCGAGGGCGTCCTCGAAGAGGTCCTTGCACTCTTCCCCGCCGCCACCTCGCCGTTCATCCACATCGGCGGCGACGAGTGCCGCAAGGACCAGTGGAAGGAGTCCCCGGCCGCCCAGGCCCGGATCGCCGAATTCGGCCTGGCCAACGAGGACGAGCTGCAGTCCTGGGTCATCCGGCACTTCGACACTTGGCTCACCGCCCGCGGCCGCAGGCTCATCGGCTGGGACGAGATCCTCGAAGGCGGCCTCCCGTCGGGAGCCGCCGTGTCGTCCTGGCGGGGTTACGGGGGAGGCATCACGGCCGCCGAGGCCGGCCACGACGTCGTGATGTGCCCGGAACAGCACGTCTACCTGGACCACCGTCAGGACGGCGGCCCCGACGAGCCGATGCCCATCGGCTTCATCCGGACCCTGGAGGACGTCTACCGCTTCGAACCCGTACCCGCGGGCCTTTCCGAGGAGGCGACCCGTCACATCCTCGGCACCCAGGCCAATGTCTGGACCGAGGTCATGCAGAACCGGTCCCGCGTCGACTACCAGGTCTTCCCGCGCCTCGCGGCGTTCGCCGAGGTCGCCTGGTCGTCCCTGCCCGCCTCCGCCGACCGTGACTTCGCGGACTTCGAACGGCGAATGACCATGCACTACGCCAGACTTGACGCCCTCGGCGTCGACTACCGGCCACCGGGCGGTCCGTTGCCCCGGCAGCAGCGCCCCGGCGTCCTCGGACGCCCCATCGAGGGGCCGCCCCCGAACGTGTGATTCCGGCAGCGCTCCGGGTCCGGCCGGCACGCTCCGCGGGAG
>NZ_JBHVFF010000347.1:0-7905 GCF_042801895.1 Streptomyces sp. NPDC057543
CGCCCGGGCCGTCCCGCCCCGCACCGTGTGACGGGGTTACGCGAATCGCTGGTTCACGCTGCCGTCGCAGTTCTGCAGCTTGAGCGGGTCCTTGGCCGCCGCGAGCGTCAGACACAGCCCGGTCGAGGCCGCCGGGCGTATCGTGCCCGACTGCTTGACGAACTGCTGGTTGGCCGCGCCCGAACAGTTCCACAGGATGAGCGTGGCGCCCGCCTTGTAGTCGGCGCCCGGCACGTCCAGGCACCGGTCGTGGCTCAGCTCCGTACGGATGGTCTTCGTGCCGGAGTCGTACCACCAGCCCTGGTTGCGGCCGCCGTGGCAGTCCCAGCCGGCGATCCGGGTGTCGTTGCGGGTCACTGAGGCGGGAACGTCCACGCAGGTGCCCGTGGCCTCGTTCTTCAGGGGCTTGAAGGCGTCGTCCCACGCCGTGGCCTGGAGAACCGGCTGTCCGGTGCTGGCCGGGTCGGCGCAGCTCGCCTCGCGCAGGGAGGAGTTGTAGATCTGGGTGAGGCAGGAGGCGAAGGCGGCGTGGCCGCGCGCGTTCGGGTGGAAGGACTGCCGGACGGAGTTGGAGTCCGGCGGGAAGTGCGACAGGTCGATGTAGAGACCGCGGGCCCAGGTGTTGTCGCTGCAGACCTCGTGGCCGTGGAAGAGCCGGGAGTTGTCGAGGTAGACGGCTCCGGTGTCGGCGGCGGCCTTGCGCATGCCGCGTTCGAAGGCGGGGACCGCGACGTTACGGCCCCAGGCGGCGTCGGAGTCGTATCCGGCGCAGCCTCCGGGAAGCTTGCCGGGGAAGTTCGGGTTGTCGTAGAAGTCCGGGCCGATGGGGCTCGGGTAGCCCATGACCACGAGCTTGTAGTCACTGTTGCTGTATCCGGCGTCGGACATGACGGTCTTCAGATCCCGCACCGTCTTCTCGACCTTGGGGACGAGACCGTCGACGCGCGCCTGCCAGCCTCCCTCGTACTTCGGCTGGCAGGTGCCCTGGGAGAGCACCCAGCGCGTGACGCAGTCCGTCATGACCGGGCCGAACTGGAGGTCGTCATTGGCACCCGCGACCAGCACGATCATCTTGATGCGGGTGTTGCGGGCCTTGATGGCGAGGTTGTCGCTCTGCACGAGTTCGTCGGCGTACTGCTTCGATCCGCCGATCACGATGTTGCCGGTGTACGCGCCGGAGCAGGAGACGTTGTACGTGACGTCGGCCGGGATTCCGGTGCGGTGGATGGCGGAGTCGGGCGAGCGGTGGCACCAGTTGTCGGGACCGTTGGTGCCCGCCTCGTACGTGCCGACGCCCTCGCCGGAGATCTCGCTGTCGCCGAGCGAGATCAGCCCCGTCTTGCGGTCGGCGAGCGGGCGCTCGGCCGGGTCGCCGTACAGCCGGGTGGCTTCGGCGGCGCGGATGGCCTCCAGCTCGGGCGACAGGGGGGCGGATGCGGTAGTGGTGGTAGCGGACCGGTCCGCCGCGCCGGCGGGTCCTGCGGCGGCGGCCATGCCGCCGAGTGCCGCCGCCATGGCCGCGGCGGCCGCGACCGTACAGCGAAGTCTGTGCCTGGTGCGCCTCATTGCGTCTCCCCGGGTTTGTGGTTACCCCCGGTATTTACTGGTCGGTAGGCGACTTGTGAATACACAGAACAAGACAAGTGCTCAACTTTTTCAGGAGGTTGCATCCCATGGACGAGTCACAGTTCGGTCCGCAGTACCCCACCGGAGTCACGTACTTCCGCGTCGAGCACGACTCGATGGGCGAGGTGAGGGTGCCCGTGGACGCCAAGTGGCGGGCCCAGACACAGCGCGCGGTGGAGAACTTCCCGATCTCCGGGCAGCGCCTGGAGCGGGCCCACATCGAGGCCCTGGCCCGGATCAAGGCGGCCGCGGCCAAGGTGAACGCCGAACTGAACGTGCTCGACCCGGACATCGCCCTGGCCATCCAGGAGGCCGCCGAGGAGGTCGCCGACGGGCGCTGGGACGCGCACTTCCCGATCGACATCTTCCAGACCGGGTCCGGCACCTCGTCCAACATGAACACCAATGAGGTCGTGGCCACCCTCGCCACCGAGCGCCTGGGCCGCGAGGTCCACCCGAACGACCACGTCAACGCCTCGCAGTCGTCCAACGACGTCTTCCCGTCGTCCATCCACATCGCCGCGACCGCCGCCGTCACCGGCGAGCTGATCCCGGCGCTGGACCATCTGGCCGCCGCGCTGGAGCGCAAGTCCGCCGAGTTCACGACGGTCGTGAAGTCGGGCCGTACACATCTGATGGACGCCACACCCGTGACCCTGGGCCAGGAGTTCGGCGGCTACGCGGCGCAGATCCGGTACGGCATCGAGCGGCTGCGCGTCTCCCTCCCGCGCCTCGCCGAACTGCCGCTGGGCGGTACGGCCGTCGGCACCGGCATCAACACCCCGCCCCGCTTCTCCGCCGCCGTCATCGCCGAGGTCGCCCGTGTCACCGGGCTGCCGCTCACCGAGGCCAGGGACCACTTCGAGGCGCAGGGCGCACGGGACGGGCTCGTCGAGACGTCCGGCCAGCTCCGTACCCTCGCCGTCTCGCTCACCAAGATCTCCAACGACCTGCGCTGGATGGCGTCCGGACCGCGCACCGGTCTGGCCGAGATCAGCCTGCCCGATCTCCAGCCGGGCTCGTCGATCATGCCGGGGAAGGTGAATCCGGTCATTCCCGAGGCCGTCCTGATGGTCGCGGCCCAGGTGATGGGCAACGACCAGACGGTCGCCATCGCGGGCGCGGCGGGCAACTTCGAACTGAATGTGATGCTTCCGGTCATCGCGAAGAATCTGCTGGAGTCGGTACGGCTGCTGGCCCATACCTCCCGGCTGCTCGCGGACCGCACGATCGACGGGATCACCGCGAACGTGGAGCGGGCCAGGGAGTACGCCGAGTCCTCGCCGTCCGTCGTCACCCCGCTGAACAAGTACATCGGGTACGAGGAGGCGGCGAAGGTCGCCAAGAGGTCCCTCGCGGAACGCCGGACGATCCGCGAGGTGGTACTGGACTCGGGATACGTCGAGCGCGGCGACCTCACGGTGGAGCAGCTCGACGAGGCGCTGGATGTCTTGCGCATGACCCGCCCGTGACCCGCGTCGCAGCGACGGGGCCGCGGCATCTCTAAGATCTGCCCATGGCAGGTACGGAGTACATCGAGCGCATCGAGCACTGGGCGCCGGGCGAGCAGATCCTGTGGCGTTATCGCGGCAACAGCCCGCTGCCCGGGGAAGCCGCGCCGGACCCCGCCCCGAGCCCGGTCCACATCTGTCGCCCCGTCACCGTAGTCCAGGACACCGACGAGTTGCTCGCCGTGTGGGTCGCGCCCGGCACCGAATGCGTGAAGCCGGTGCTGGCCGACGGCACCGAGGTGCACGCCGAGCCGCTCGCCACCCGCTACACCGCCCCGCGCACCACCGCCCGCTCGGCCTGGCTCGGCAACGGCGTGCTGAAGCTCGCCCGTCCCGGTGACCCCTGGTCGGTGTGGCTGTTCTGGGATCCCGGCTGGAGGTTCCGCAGCTGGTACGTGAACCTGGAGGAACCGCGCACCCGCTGGGCGGGCGGCGTCGACTCCGAGGATCACTTTCTCGACATCTCCGTCTACCCGGACCACAGCTGGGTCTGGCGCGACGAGGACGAGTTCGCCCAGGCACAGCGGGTCGGTCTGCTGACCCCGCGGACCGCTCAACGGGTACGGGAGGCGGGCCGCGCGGCCGTCGAGGTGATCCGGGACTGGGGCGCGCCGTTCCGGGACGGCTGGGAGAACTGGCGGCCCGATCCGCAGTGGCGCGTTCCGGCGCTCCCGGATGACTGGGACCGTACCCCCTCCCCCATGGCGTCGTGAGACCCTTGATGCACCCCAGGGGGGCAAACGTAGGATCACCCTCCGGAGGGACGCACCACTCCAACCTGCGGGCGGGGCACCGGATCTGACCGTAAGTCATCGCACGAGCAACACGCACTGCATGAGCTGTATGAGCCACATCAGTCGTATGAATCGTATGAGCCACTACGAGGGGGTGGAGACGTGCTCGCTGTCGCCCGCCCGGTCATCGGAAACGTTGTCGGCGAATCACCCTGCGGGCATCCGGTTTCGGCCCCTCTTTCGGGGGCACCCGGTGACAGCCGTTGTTATCGCCGCTCCTGCCGGGGCACAGTGGCGCCCCACGAGGCGATTGCCTCATACAACCGGCCCGGACGGATGGAACCCCACGCGTGACGGAGCATCCCACCTCCCACGAAGGCCGGCAGCCCCTTGCCGCCCGGTCGCAGGAACGCACCCGGCCGCGGCAGCAGGATGCCGCGCCGGCCGCTTCCCCTGCCACCGCCGCGATTCCCGGCCCCGCCACGGCGCCGGGCGGCGGAGCGAATCCGGCGGCGGCCGCGAGTCCGGCGGCTTCCGCCGCGAACCCCGGCCCCGCAGGACTCGACCCCCAGGCCGCGACGCGTCGCGAGGGCGACCGGCTGCGTTTCGTGGGGGCGGCCACCCGGCGGATCGCCCGCGGCATAGACCTGGACGAGATCGTGCTCGGCCTGTGCCGGGCCAGCGTGCCGACGTTCTCCGACGCCATACTGGTCTACCTCCGCGACCCACTCCCGGTCGGCGACGAGCGGCCGGTCTCCCCTTTCGTGCTGCGGCTGCGCCGGTCCGACCGGCTGCGGCTGAACGAGGAGGAGGCCGAGACCTCGTCGGAGATCGAACGCCTGCGGCTGCCCGCCATCGATCCGCACGGCGATCTGCCGCCCGCGGCCGAGCTGTGCGAGGTCCGCTCGGGCGGCGCGCTCGCCGAGGTGCTGCGCGGGGTGCGGCCGGTCTTCGGGGACTCCGCGGCGGCCCGCGCCGCGCTGCCCGAACTGCTCGGTGTCGGCCGGGCCGTACCCACCGGACACCGCGCGATCCTCGCCCCGCTCCGCGGCCGGCGGCGGGTGATCGGCGCCGCCGTCTTCCTGCGCGGAACCGAGCGGCCGCCCTTCGAGGCCAATGACCTGCTCGTCGCCGCGCAGTTGGCGACGCACACCGCGCTCGGCATCGACAAGGCCGTGCTGTACGGCCGCGAGGCGTACATCGCCGACGAGCTCCAGCGCACCATGCTGCCCGACTCGCTGCCGCAGCCGACCGGCGTCCGGCTCGCCTCCCGCTATCTCCCGGCCGCCGAGACGGCCCGGGTCGGCGGCGACTGGTACGACGCGATCCCGCTGCCCGGGAGCAGGGTCGCCCTGGTCGTCGGGGACGTCATGGGCCACTCCATGACCTCGGCGGCGATCATGGGCCAGCTGCGCACCACCGCGCAGACCCTCGCCGGGCTCGACCTGCCGCCGCAGGAGGTGCTGCACCACCTCGACGAGCAGGCGCAGCGGCTCGGCAGCGACCGCATGGCGACCTGCCTCTACGCGGTCTACGACCCCGTCGCGCACCGCATCACCATCGCCAACGCCGGGCATCCGCCGCCCGTCCTGCTCCACCTGGGAGGCCGCGCGGAGGTGCTGCGGGTGCCGCCCGGTGCCCCGATCGGCGTCGGCGGGGTGGACTTCGAGGCCGTCGAGCTGGACGCGCCCGCGGGTGCCACGCTGCTGCTGTACACCGACGGTCTGGTGGAGTCCCGGCTGCGGGACGTCTGGACCGGGATCGAGATGCTGCGCGAACGGCTCGCCGCCACCGCCCGGCTGACCGGCCCGGATCACTCGCCGCCGCTCGAGGCGCTGTGCGACGACGTCCTGGACATGCTCGGCCCCGGTGACCGGGACGACGACATCGCGCTGCTCGCCGCCCGGTTCGACGGGATCGCGCCGAGTGATGTCGCGTACTGGCACCTGGAACCGGAGGAGACCGCTCCGGGGCAGGCCCGCAGGCTGGCCCGCCGGGCGCTGAGCCGATGGGGGCTCGACGATCTCTCCGACTCGGTGGAGCTGCTGGTCAGCGAGGTGGTGACGAACGCCGTCCGCTACGCGGAACGGCCGGTGACGCTGCGGCTGCTGCGCACCGACATCCTGCGCTGCGAGGTCGGCGACGACGCCCCGCAGCTGCCCCGGCAGCGCCGGGCCCGGGACATGGACGAGGGCGGCCGCGGCCTGTTCCTCGTGAACCGGCTGGCCCGGCGGTGGGGGGCCACGCGGCTGTCGACGGGCAAGGTCGTCTGGTTCGAGATGCCGGCCCGGGGCCAGTAGAAGAAGCCGGGAGAAGGGTCCGGACCGGGTTGGGAGACGGATCCGGACCAGGTAGGGAGAAAGGGCCGGACCGGGCGGGGAAAGGGGTCCGGACCAGGCACGGACAGGAGCCCTGCACGGACGGTAGCCAAATGTTGCCGACCTCCTGTCGGCGGAGTTGACTTCAGTCGTGAACGAGACGACCTGACCGAAACCCCCACCGACGGGAGGACGCTCGTGCCTGAGGACATGAAGACCAAGAACACGCCCTACACCACGAACAACGCCGGTAACCCGGTGGAGAGCGACGAACACTCGCTCACCGTCGGATCCGACGGACCGATCCTGCTCCAGGACCACTACCTCATCGAGAAGATGGCCCAGTTCAACCGTGAACGGGTCCCCGAGCGCGTGGTCCACGCCAAGGGCTCCGGTGCCTACGGCTTCTTCAAGGTGACCAACGACGTCAGCCAGTTCACCAAGGCCGACCTCTTCCAACCGGGCAAGCAGACCGCCATGCTCGCCCGCTTCTCCACGGTCGCCGGCGAACAGGGCTCCCCAGACACCTGGCGCGACCCCCGTGGATTTGCCCTGAAGTTCTACACGGAGCACGGCAACTACGACATGGTCGGCAACAACACGCCGATCTTCTTCGTGCGCGACCCGATGAAGTTCCAGGACTTCATCCGTTCGCAGAAGCGCCGCCCGGACAGCGCGATGCGCGACCACGACATGCAGTGGGACTTCTGGACGCTCTCCCCCGAGTCCGCGCACATGGTGACGTGGCTGATGGGCGACCGGGGCATCCCGAAGACGTACCGCAACATGAACGGCTACAGCTCGCACACCTATATGTGGGTGAATGCCGGCGGCGAGAAGTTCTGGGTCAAGTACCGCTTCAAGACCGACCAGGGCATCGACTTCTACCCGCAGGCAGAGGCCGACGAGGTGGCGGGCATCGACGGCGATGTCCACCGCCGCGACCTGTTCGAGTCGATCAAGCGCGGTGACCACCCGAGCTGGACTCTGTACGTCCAGATCATGCCGTTCGAGGACGCGCCGGACTACCGGTTCAACCCGTTCGACCTCACGAAGGTGTGGCCGCACGGCGACTACCCGGAGATCGAAGTCGGGCGGATGACGCTCAACGAGAACCCGGAGGATTTCTTCGTCCACATCGAGCAGGCGTCCTTCGAGCCGTCGAACCTGGTGCCCGGCATCGGCCCGTCGCCCGACAAGATGCTGCTCGGCCGGCTCTTCTCGTACCCGGACACCCACCGGTACCGGATCGGCCCGAACTACGCGCAGCTGCCCCCGAACCGTCCGCGGTTCGGCCGGAACTCGTACGCGAAGGACGGCCCCATGCGGTACGAGCCGACGCGTACGGGAGCGGTCTACGCACCGAACTCGTACGGCGGTCCGGCGGCGGACACCGAGCGCTTCGGTGACCCGGCGGGCTGGGCCACGGCGGGCGAGATGGTGCACGAGGCGTACAAGCTGCACCGCGAGGACGACGACTGGGGCCAGGCGGGCACGCTGGTCCGCAAGGTCCTCGACGACCCGGCGCGCGAGCGCATGGTCACGAACATTTCCGGCCATTTGCTGGACGGTGTGAGCGCCCCGGTCATGAAGCGGGCGCTGCAGTACTGGCGCAACGTGGACAAGGACCTCGGCGACCGGATCGCCCAGAAGGTCAACGGCGGCTGACCCCGTCGTACGCGATCAAGACGGGTCAGGGGCGGTGCCGGCCGGCAC